>DFBC01000128.1:2859-7429 GCA_002367235.1 Cellvibrionales bacterium UBA3090 | reverse complement strand
CCGGGAACCTTTGATCTCAATGGTATGGATCAACTGGTTACGCCAGGCATCAGCTTTTTCTTTGCTATGGAAGACGTGGACAATCCAGCTGCTGCGTTAGAAAGTTTGTTGTCTGCAGCAAAACAAATAGCCGCTGACTTGGGTGGTGAGCTTAAGGATGAAAGTCGCAGCGCTCTGACCAAACAAACGGAAGACCACTATCGTCAACGTATTACCGACTTTAGCCGAGCCCAACTGTCTGGAATTGAATAATGGCAGATGTTAGTTCGGCGGCCTATGAGGAGGCCATGGCTCTTCATGAGCAGCTAAATTATCACAGCCATCAATATTATGTCCTTGATGACCCGGTGATTCCAGATGCCGAATACGACCGGCTGATGCGTCGACTCCAGGAGCTTGAAGCACAGCATCCCAGCTTAAAAACTGTAGATTCCCCAACCCAAAGAGTGGGCGGTGCACCACTTTCTGGGTTCAAAACGGTTGTTCATGACGTTCCTATGTTATCGCTCGATAACGCATTTAGTGATGAAGAGCTGCTAGATTTTAATCGTCGAATTACGGATAGGCTTAAGTCCAAAGAGCCGCTGACCTATGTCTGTGAGCCAAAGCTGGATGGCGTGGCTGTTAGTTTGTTATATCTGGATGGCTTGCTAGTGCGAGGTGCTACTCGTGGCGATGGAGCCACAGGAGAGGATATAACTGAAAACGTTCGAACCATTCATTCAATACCCCTAAAGCTACAGACAAGTTTGCCACCCAGTGTGCTGGAAGTTCGTGGTGAAATTTATCTACCACTGGCTGGGTTCGAAAAGCTCAACGACGAAGCGAGGAAGGTGGGAGAAAAGCTCTTCGTTAATCCTCGTAACGCTGCGGCTGGGAGCCTGCGACAGTTAGACTCTAAAATTACTGCAACCAGACCGTTGGAGATGGCTGCCTATAGTTTGGGGCAAATGAAAGGTGTCGATCAGCCGCAAACGCACTTTGAAACATTAATGCTGTTGAAGCGCTGGGGGTTTCTGGTCAATCCACATGTCGAAGTGGCGGACAATATTGAGTCGTGCCTGTCATATTACGCAAAAATGGCTGATATTCGTGATCAATTGCCCTGTGACATCGATGGCATTGTCTACAAGGTGAATGATCTTGCCTTACAGCAACGACTAGGTTTTGTCGCTCGTGCACCACGCTGGGCTATTGCCAGAAAGTTTCCGGCTCAAGAAGAAATGACTCAGCTACTCGATGTGGAGTTTCAGGTTGGTCGTACCGGTGTAGTAACCCCCGTGGCCCGGCTTGCCCCGGTATTTGTGGGTGGCGTCACAGTCAGTAATGCCACGTTACATAATCAGGACGAAGTGACGAGGCTCGGCATCAAGGTCGGCGACACAGTGATCGTTCGACGAGCCGGTGATGTTATTCCTAAGGTGGTCAGTGTCGTTTTGGAAAAGCGTCCAGCCAATGCTCGCGATATTGTCTTTCCAGACCATTGCCCGGTTTGTCATTCTCCTGTCGAAAGGGTTGAGGGCGAGGCCGTTACTCGCTGCTCAGGCGGTCTGATCTGCTCGGCACAACGCAAGGAAGCCATCAAGCATTTTGCCTCTCGCAAGGCTTTAGATATAGAAGGCTTGGGGGATAAGCTGGTCGAGCAATTGGTGGATCAGGGTCTGGTTAGTTCCGTTGATGACCTTTATCACTTGCAGTTGGAGCAACTAGCCGGACTTGAGCGGATGGGGCCAAAGTCTGCCCAGAACTTACTGTCAGCACTAAGTGCATCCCGGGAAACGACGCTACCCCGTTTTTTATACTCACTGGGTATTCGAGAGGTTGGTGAAGCTACTGCTCGGTCACTTGCGCATCATTTTGGAAGTCTGGAGTCACTGTGTTCCTCAACACTGGAAGAGTTGCGAGAGGTGTCTGATGTGGGGCCTGTTGTCGCCCATTTCGTCCATGAGTTTTTTCAGCAGCCAAATAATTTAGAAGTCATTAGTAGGCTCAGGCAGGCCGGCGTTCGCTGGTCAGATATTGAGGTTCAGGATCAGCAGTCGCTGCCATTATCTGGCGAAACCTGGGTGTTAACAGGAGCCATGGAGTCTATGGGGCGGGCTGAGGCTAAGGAAAAACTTCAGCACCTGGGTGCGAAGGTGGCCGGCAGCGTCTCTGTTAAAACGAGCTGTGTGGTGATAGGGGCTGATGCCGGTTCTAAATTAACCAAGGCCAAGGAGTTAGGCATTAGGCTATTGGATGAGGCCGCATTTATTGAGTTGCTGAGAGCTCATGGGGAGCTGTGAGAGACTTGGGTATTTGAATAACAGTTATCCTGTTCGTTTACACTCAGACAGCCCGTTGTTTGATTTTTTCAGATTGTTTTTTATGGCAAAGAAATTAGTGAGACTTGGCAAGTGAATCTGGGGCAGTCGAGCCATAGCGCCGGTAGTTTTCGCATCTACCTGGAGGGCGTCGGTGCAAGCTCCCTGGCTCAGGGGTTGCAAGTTGTCTTATTCCCCTGGTTGTTAGTCGGCGTTTTGGGTGAGTCACCCGAACGGGTTGGTTATGCTCAGATGGCACTCTTGTTACCACAGCTGCTGTTTATTTTGCTTGGGGGCGTAGTCTCGGATAATCGTCCGCTCGGTCAGTATCTGTTTCGTTTGTATATGTTATACAGTATTCCTTGCCTAATTTTATTGATCTCAGTCTGGCAGGAATGGCTGTCATTTGGATTGATGCTGTTGTTTGGCATTTGCTTTGGCTGTATCACGGCATTCGTCCAGCCGGCTAGGGAAACACTGTTGTCCAAGGTGGCTGACTCCCAGCTGCAACAAGCGGTAGCAAGAGCGTCGTTTGTCCAGTTTTCGGCCCAAAGTGTCGGTGTCATTTTGGCGGGTTATCTGGATGATATCGGTTTAATACTTCTTATTTTTCTGCAAATGATATTGTTGTTGTCTTCGGGCTGGCTACTTAGGCGGTGCCTCAGTGCCGTGCCCGTTGAAGTAAAGAAGAGAAACCGCTCCACATGGAGTGAAATGCTCTCGGGCTTACAGCTGGTGAGACAGGACGCCCGTTTGCTTCAGTTGATGATGGTCGTTGCCGCTACAGGGTTTTTGGGGTTTGGTCTCTATTTGGTCGCGATGCCCATCTTGACCCGGGAGGTTTATCATCAAGGGGCGGCATTCTTTGCCTGGATACAGTTCAGCTTTATGTTCGGTGTCATTATTTCCAATGTCCTTATTATTCGGTTCGTTGGCCGATTTGCGCAGCCAGGGCGGATGTTGCTGATCAGTATGTTGGTCCGTGGTGGGCTCTTGATGGCTATTGCGATGCACCCACCCTCTTGGTTGTTGTTTTTGTTGGTGCTGCTTTGGGGGGCGGCATCTGGTCTGGCCATGATGCTGGGTCGGTCAATGACGCATGAGGAGTCGCCGCAGGCTTACCGGGCTAGGGTGGTGTCTGTTTATCAGTTGGCGTTGTTTGGTGCTGCACCCATTGGCGCCTGGATTAGCGGTCATACTATTGCGTCTATAGGTGTTCTTTCAGCGATAGGTTTGTTGGGTGGTGTAACCATTGCAGTGGGTATTATCGCCATTATATTTAGTAACTTATGGCGGCCCGTTAACCAGGAATCAGGCGGTTAGAGAACCTGTTGGACGGCAGATGACCTTTTCCTGTTACAGTTGATGGTGAAAGGCCAGCAATGCTGCTGTTACCGCTACATTGAGTGATTCAACGCCATTATTCATGGGAATACAAACCTGCGATGTGCAGAGATCATTGACCTTTCTTGATACCCCTCCAGACTCATTACCAAGTACATAAACGATGGGTGATTCTACTTTCAGTTCGCTCAGAGATTGTTTGCTGTGTGAGGAAAGCGTACAACAAGTGGCCCCCTGTATTGTTAATTTTGGTAGGGCTTCTTCCAGGCTCTCGCAATGAATTAACGTACTTTTAAACAGTGTGCCCGCACTGGCTTTGATAACCAATGGCGAGATTGCGGTTGTTCCCTGCTTGGGTAGCAGGATGCCATGGCATGGACTGGCGGTAACGGATCGGATGATCATGCCTAAATTTTGTGGGTTAGTAATGCCATCTAGAGCAATCAGGCTGTAGTTTTTTTCCGGTGGATTGGCTAGGAAATCATCCAGTAGTAGGTGGTTTGGACATTCCAGGTCAGCCGCAACGCCTTGATCCTGTTTGCCGTTTCGAGAAATTCTAGAGAGCGCTTGGCGGCTGTGATAGACAACCTCCACACCTCGCTTTTCGGCCAGATCAATGATTTGTTTTACGATTCCCCCTGGTTTGTTTGAGTCTGCCAGGTGTATGCGGTAGCACGGAATATCTTTGTTCTCCAGAGCTTCAATCACAGGTTTTCGGCCATAGATGGTGAGCAATCTATCGAAGAAGCGTTTGCGTTGCAGGTGTTCATCCCTGTCGGTCGAATGGGGCATAGTGTTAAATCCACGTAAAGAGCCGGTATTATACGCCTATGGGTGAATTAACGGATAAGCAACTGGACCATTTTCGCCAGTCTCTATTAACGTTGCGTAGCGAGCTGCTGGTGTTGCTTGAGATCTCTGAA
>DFBC01000128.1:0-2820 GCA_002367235.1 Cellvibrionales bacterium UBA3090 | reverse complement strand
TTACTTGGTGTGGATGCTGCTTTGTCCATTATGGACCAAGGTGGTTATGGCTGGTGTGAAAGCTGTGGTGAGCCTATTGGTGTCAGGCGCCTGGAAGTACGCCCTGAGTCTAGGCTGTGTATTGTCTGTCAAGAAATGCGAGAAGGAGGCTTGGGTAAATAACCGGGAGTTAATGCCCCCGATTAGGACGCTGTAAAATTTGTTTGTATGCCTGAACGGCATTACCCAAGCCCATTGCTATAGCGTCTACTGTCAGAGCATGGCCGATGGAAACTTCCTGTAGTCCAGGTATCGTTGAGAACTTTTCAAGGTTGATTAAGTTGAGGTCGTGTCCCGCATTTATCCCCAACCCTAATTCAAGAGCAAGTTCTGCTGCGCCTAGGTGTTGCCGAAAAATGCGATTAAGTTCTTCCTGGTTTCCCCAGGCCGCCGCGTAGGGGCCTGTGTACAGTTCGATACGATCGGCACCGATTTGTCTTGCCAGTTTTATTTGGTCGGGATCGGGATCCATAAATAAACTTACCCTAGTACCAAATAGCTTCAGTTGTTCGATGATCGGCACCAGTTTTTCTGACGCCTTGGTCAAATCAAACCCGTGATCTGAGGTAAGCTGGTCATCGCTGTCAGGTACCAGTGTGCACTGGTCTGGTCGAGTCTCTTCAACTAACTGAATCAATCCGGGGTAGCTTCCCTGTGGGGCCGCGAGCGGATTTCCCTCTATATTGAACTCAATATTTTTTTGTGCGGATAGAAGCTTGCTTAGCTGGCGTGCATCATCGGGCCTGATATGCCGCTGGTCGGGGCGTGGGTGGACTGTGATGCCATCAGCCCCATATTCGATACAGACTTTTGCATGCTCAATGACACAGGGGTAATTGCCCTCACGTGAATTTCTGATAAGGGCAATTTTGTTTAGGTTGACACTAAGCGCGGTACTCACGTGATTATTCGTTACCAATGACTTGGGCTTTAATTATATGGATCGGCGTTTCTGGCAAATTGGCAAAAGGGCCCATGCTGGTAATGGGCTGACGGGAAATTTTGTCTGCCACGTTTGTTCCTTGAATAATCTTGCCAAACACAGTGTAACCCGGCTTGCCATTTCTGGGGTTGAGGGTCCAGTTGTCAGCCATATTGATATAGAATTGGGCTTTAGCGCTATCCGGGTCGGTTTGTCTTGCCATGGCAATAGTGCCCTTGGTATTGCTTAGTCCATTAAAGGATTCATTAACAATGGCTTTGCCACTGGGCTCTCGTCGAGTGAGGTCGTCTTTGAAGCCGCCGGCTTGAATAACAAAGCCCTTCATGACGCGGTGAAAAATCAGCCCGTCATAGTGTTTGCCGTTCACATAGTTGATGAAGTTTTCGACCGTCACCGGTGCTTTGTCCGGATAGAGTTCCAGTTTTATATCACCGTGGTCTGTGGTGAGTAGAACTTGAACCGAGCTGTCAGCTTGAACCTGCGCAGCCAGCAGAATAATGCTTGTAAATAATACCCTTAACGCGTTTTTTAACATTAGCCCCACTCCGAAAAACGTTTGCGACGTTTCAGTCGCGGAATAATAATTGTTAGCAAAGAACCCATTACAACGGCAAATACACCATAGAGGAACCATGTGTTTCGCTCGCTATCACTAAGTTGTTCATTCGCCGCTTTTAGTACATCAATTTTACTTTGCAGTATGCTGTTTCGTTCAAGTAGTTCCTGATTTTGCTGGTTGATCGATATCGCATTGGATGAGATCTTTTTAATAGTTTTGAGTTCACTGCTGACCTCGCTGCTAGTGGATCGCACTGTATTGAGTTCGGTGGATAACACATCATTGGTTTCTTTCAGCACTTTTAACTCTTCATTGAGCTGGCCGACTTTTTTTTCTGCTATTGCTAGCTTTTTTTCCATGCCGGCAAGACGATCTCGTGCTGTTGGCGTTTGCTGCAAGTAATGGGATGGCATCCAGCCATCAAGTCCGCCTTTGGTGGTTATGTGACTCCATCCATCTTCATTGGTTTCGACAAGATTGAGTGCCGTGCCACTTTTTAATCCTCGGTGGAGAATAGAGCACCTAGGGCAGGGAGACTTGCGCAGCGGAACTCTATATTCGTCAGAGATATAGACAGTCTGTGCATTTAGAGCCGTAGTGAAAAGAATGAATATAGTGGCTAACAATATTTTCATGGTTTTCTCATTCTGATTGTCGTCTCGGTTTTCTGTGTTTGCGGTTTAAGGCATACGATAATAAGTACTGGTCAGCTAAAACCGTAGCGCTGGTTATGGGAGCACCTTTTTAAAGGGCTTGACCGTGACGTTGGCATATACACCAGCATCAACGTAGGGGTCTTTGTCAGCCCATGCTTGCGCCTCACTTAAAGAGGAAAATTCAGCGATAACTAGGCTGCCTGTAAAGCCCGCTTCCCCAGGATTATCACTGTCAATAGCAGGGTGTGGGCCTGCCAGAAGTAGCCTTCCTTGTTGCTTTAATTCTTCAAGTCGAGCCAAGTGTGCAGGCCGAGCAGAAAGCCTTTTTTTCAAGCTGTTTTCTACATCTTGGCTGCTGACGGAATACCACATTGAGTTAATCCTTGTGTTTCTCATGATGGTGAATAACATCTTCCAGCTTCAGACCGGTTAGCTTGGTTATCCCCCGAAATAAATAAAATAAAGCACCCATTAAAACCAGCATTGCGGGTAGCGCTATGACAGGAAAGCTGAGAGCTGTCATTTTGCCTAATTGTTCATTGAATTCAACCGTTCCTGGCTGGCTGGTGAGCAATATCGTGGCAAGAATGTAATTAAGAAGCGACGAAAGGAAAAATGATCCG
>DFBC01000035.1:8047-10955 GCA_002367235.1 Cellvibrionales bacterium UBA3090 | reverse complement strand
ATAATGATTGTAGCGCACGACCCCAGCCAGTTCGGTTTCCAGAATTTTGTTGAGTAGTGCAATGGTTTTACTTTTGTCTTCTTTCATAAGGTTACCTCCTGTAACAGCGTAATAGGTGCCACCGTTACCGCAGTAGCCGATGTCTGTACCGGTGACGTAAGATAGATACTATTAAGGTATAGACAAAGAAAAGGGGACAGGCCAGTTCTGAGCGCGTGTCGCCATTGGGCGAGGCTGGGTCGTGGCGCGGAGTCTGCTCGTGAGTATGGTGTAAGTTGTGTGATTAATGGTTGTTCAGGAATGCTTCACCTAACAAAAGCACCCCACAAATGGGCATTAATATGAGCGTATAAATACGAAATCGACCGGGATTGATGTGCTTCAGGTGATTGCTTGCGTACCACGCACCGATAGATCCGCCAATGCCGATAGCTAATCCATAGCTGCCAATCTCCAGGGTCATTGCACCAAAACCGGCGTATGAAATCAGCTTGGTCAATTGCATTGCCAGAGAGTTCATTGCCTTTGTGGCAACGAGTTTTTCTTTTTCCAACCCGTAGTTGAGCATAAATGGATTATGCACGGGGCCCGTTCCACCGACGATGCCGGACATAAACGATACAGCGACGCCCAGAGGAAAAAACCAGCGTTTTTTCATGGTAAATGAACGTTGGGATTTACCAAATTGATATTGAAATACGGTTGAGATCAAAAACAAACCGAGCAGAAACTGAATCCACTGTGTGGAGAACTGAGTAAAAGCCCAGGCTCCCAGTATGGCCCCTGTCAGGCTTCCCGGTATCAGCCAGCTACTGACTTTCCAGTCGATGTGGTCTCTGAACATCCAGGCTCTGGAAGGATTGGCCAGAAAAGCCCCCAGGCTAATGGCGGGGGCGACGACTTGTGGCCCCAGCATGAAGCTGAGAACCGGTATCATCAGCATCGCGGCGCCGCCCGCTGCAACGGTACTAATAAACCAGGCGATACTTCCGCCTACGAATAGAATTACCAGGGTCATAATAAATCGGGTGAGGGGTTAAGTGGTGGTTCTATCGGGTTGTCGGGATAGCTACACCAGTCACTCCAGCTACCGGGGTAAAGTCGAGCATTTTCTAGCCCTGCCATTGATAATGACAGTATGTTGACGCACGCCGTTACGCCAGAACCACAATAGACTACCGGGTATTCTGTCATGGGCAGAGCCTGCCAGATCTGTTTTTGTTGCTCTACGGGTTTGGTTAATCCGGCTTCGTTGGTCACTTGCTGCCAGGGTGAGTTAATTGCGCCGGGAAGGTGTCCTGCGACCGGGTCGATGGGTTCTTCCCGCCCGAGGTATCTAGGTGCCTCTCGTGAATCTACCAGCGTCAGCCGACGGTTGGTGATATTTTTTCTTATCCAGTCACAATCAACGATTAAATTAGGGTTTTCTATGGCGTCAAAATCACCTGCAGCCTTAGCGGGACTCTCTTGAGTCAAAGGTAATTTTTCCGAGAGCCATGCGGGTAAGCCGCCATCTAATATTTTTACTCGATGGTGACCAAAGAAGCTGAGCAGCCACCATAATCGCGCGGCCCCGGCTAGCCGGTTGCTGTCGTACGCCACCACCAGAGAGTTATGATTAACCCCGCATTCCCTCATGCGGGAAGAAAATACACGGGCGTCGGGAAGAGGGTGGCGACCACCATGTAACCCCTTGGGGCCAGAGAGGTCTGTTTCCATGTCCAGGTGATAGGCGCCGGGAATATGCCCTTGGCGGTAGAGGGATTTCCCCATCTGTGGGTCAGCTAATGAAAACCGGCAATCAAAAATTACGGTGTTACTTCCTGTTAGAGCATTAAGCTCATCAGCACTGATTAACCATTTATTTATCATTTTCTGCCCTTAAAAACAGAAGGGTATATAGAGAACTATAATCGTTTATGGGGATACTTGCTGTTTACATTCCCGTGCCAAAAATGTTCACTGCGGGCTATATAGTTAGCAACAACCTTCAATAAGAGGTTAACAGTCGTCTATGGCCGATCATCAACCCAATAATCCGCTGCATGGTATTACCCTGGAGCAAATTGTAAATAGCCTGGTTGATCACTACGGTTGGGTTGAATTGGGCAAGCGAATTAATATCCGCTGCTTTAATAGCGATCCTTCCGTAAAGTCCAGCTTAAAGTTTTTGCGTAAAACACCCTGGGCAAGAAAAAAGGTAGAGGATCTTTACCTCGTGACCCAAAATAATGTCTATCAGCAGAAATAGCGAGGCATCCAGCTGAGCCACGAGTTCGTATAAAAGTGGTTCATAGGCACAAAGAGTGTTTCCGATTGGAACCTCGTAATGCAGAACCGACCTAATTGTGAAGACCAGAGGTGTCAATGACCGCGAAACAACCCACTAGGGGCGCGACCCAAAAGGCCATAAAAGGCCACGACTTTTCGAAGAAAAATAAAGTGTCGGTATGGGCATCTCAGCATCCCTATAGCGATATTCCCGATGCGTATTTTGAGGAGCGCTTTAGCCGCAATAATACCCGCGCAACCAATACCTGGTCGCGCAACTTTAACCTTCGGTTTTTCAGCCCTGAAAAGATGGAAACCAACGGTGCCTACGACGGTAGTCTTTCTATTGAAAAAGCGGTTGGTGAATGTTCTTTCTCCTCCTCTTACATTGACGTTTTAATGAGTAAAGCGAGAAAGAAAAAGTTGGAGACCGTTACCTGGGTTGTGGTGCTCTTTGAGTACGAATATAGCCCCAAGCTCTCTGGTGTGGACCGAGACAACTATATGGCATTTGTGGGGGCCTTTGATTATGACCAAGATGCCGATAGCTTGTATGAAATTGAATAAGCAACTACCTTTCTATACATATTTTTTATTATAGGTTTTGTCAATAGTGGATATTTCCTTGGATTATGGC
>DFBC01000035.1:0-7997 GCA_002367235.1 Cellvibrionales bacterium UBA3090 | reverse complement strand
GCCTTGTAATTCATGGTGTTAGATAGAGTTAAAGGGCGATTGTAGTACGTTCTATATACTGGGAATGCGATAAAAACCGTTTTTACCACAGACCCCCGCTTTCCTTTCACAGTTTTCCGTTGGTATATGCTAACACCGACATTTTAATGTGGCTGATTCTCTGCCGGTCTAAAAGCCACAATTTTTTTATGTTTTTCTGTAAGGCTGCTTTAAGATAACTACCGATAGAATAGGCTGTCTATGGTCGTCTACCGCGTTGCCGAAGGCAAATTGAGTACTGATTTGCCTAGATTTTTTGGGAAAGGCCAATTAGACTGCGTACCCTTGACAGAGGGGTCAAAAACTATCTTGATTATTAACATTACGAGGGACTCAATAATGAACCTTATTAAATTGTTTGGAGTATCTGCATTGGTACTTGGTTTGGCAGCATGTGGTGAAGCTGATAAAACAGCTAGCACTGAAGATGCAGGTCATGCCTCTGAAGCGGCAGCTACCTCTCACGAAACTGTTCAAGAAGCTACCGAAGCTGCCACAGAAGCAGTAACAGAAGCTGTAGACGCCGTGAAGACTGAAGCTGAACTTGCAGCTGAAAAAGTTAAGAGCAAATTTGATACAGAGAAATTTCAAGGCGGTGCCAGTGGCGACGTCTCATCTGCTCCTGCTCCATCATTTGCCATCTCCGAGAATCTGGAAGAAGGCGAATATATCAATGAACAGGGTGAAATTGTTAAAAACAGAGATTTGAGCACAGTTAAAGAAAATCCTAAGCTGCGCGAAGTTCCAGAAGGTATGGAAGAAGGTAGTGTTGAACACACTATGTGGCTTCTAGAGCAAGAAGAGTAATTTTTAAGGTTATTCTTTTTAGCTAAAAATACATCCCAGTGTACTTGCCACTGGGATGTTTTTTTAGCGGATAAAAAATTCATACTTTGACGTGTTCGTAGCAAAAATTTAAAAATTAGTTCTCGTTTTTCTGCTTTTTGTCTTCTACCTGTTCGGCCACCTCCTTATCTTTCGGTAGCTCCTGTTTTTGTTCTTCCTTTGCTTTAGTATCCTGGCCGCCGCAGGCGCCGCAACAACTACTCATAAGTTTTACCTCTGGTTCGAATTGTGGGGTTGAATCTAAGGGCTACGACTGTATCGGTGTGGTTTGATCAAACAAATGATTAAAGTCACCTTTGAATGCAATCAATCAGAGGCTATGTGTTATTTGGCGGGATAAATTACAGTTTTAAGCAATATATCGCAGTTGCTCATAGAGGCTGTTAAGCTGCGGCAGAATTGCTCAAAGCTGTTAACTTAAAGCCAAGGCTTATTTCAATAAAGCACTAGTATAGGATTATTATTTTGAACCCAGCCGCTTTTTCATCTCTTACACTAAAGCCAGATTTACTACATAACCTCTTGTCTCTGGGTTATGAGGAGATGACCCCCATTCAGGCGCAGAGCTTGCCGCATATCTTGGTTGGCAAGGATGTTATCGCCCAAGGTAAAACGGGCTCCGGTAAAACGGCGGCTTTTTCACTTGGCTTGCTGGAAAAGCTCAACGTAAAACAGTTTCAAGTGCAATCGCTGGTGCTTTGTCCTACGCGTGAGTTGGCAGACCAGGTAGCCAAAGAAATTCGTCGCCTGGCGAGAACCATTCATAATATCAAAGTGCTAACACTGTGTGGTGGTATGCCATTTGGTCCTCAGATTGGTTCACTCGAGCATGGTGCCCACATTGTTGTGGGGACTCCCGGGCGAGTAGAAGAGCACTTGCGTAAAGGAACGCTGAAACTGAATAACCTGACCACACTGGTGCTGGATGAAGCCGATCGAATGCTCGATATGGGATTTCAGCCTTCGCTGGATGCTATCGCCGAATACCTGCCCTCTAAGCGACAAACCCTGTTGTTTAGTGCGACCTATCCCGCTGAGATTCAGTCGGTAGCCAAGCGAATCATGCGTGAGCCGATCATGGTTCAGGTGGAATCCACCCATGATAAAAGTACGATTCAGCAGCATTTCTTCAAAGTAACCGATGACAAACAGCGTATGACGGCGCTTCGCTTGCTATTAATGAAATACCAGCCGGAATCCACCTTGGTCTTTTGTAACACGAAGCGAGAGGCTCAGGAGGTTGCAGGTGAACTGGTGAACTATGGTTTTAGTGCCGTGGCACTGCATGGCGATCTGGAACAACGGGATCGCGATCAAACCTTGATACGTTTCGCCAACAGAAGTGCCTCGGTGCTGGTAGCGACAGATGTTGCGGCAAGGGGGCTGGATATTGAGGCGCTTGATGCGGTGATTAACTATCAACTTGCCCGGGATTCAGAGATCCATATTCATCGCATAGGGCGTACAGGTCGGGCCGGTGGTAAAGGTATTGCCTGCTCTCTTTATTCCGACAGAGAGCATTATAAGGTCGTCATGCTGGAAGATTATTTAGACCGTATGATTGTGAGTGAAGCATTGCCATCAATGAACCTGCTGGATAAACCTGTGTTTCATTCGGCGATGGAAACATTACAGATCGACGGCGGGAAAAAGCAAAAAGTACGCCCCGGTGATATTTTGGGTGCGCTCACGGGCGAAAATGGCATTCCAGGTACTGCGGTAGGAAAAATCAATATCGCTGATAACTGTGCTTACGTGGCAGTGAGTCGTGATGTCTATAAACCTGCGCTTCAAAAACTCGGTCAAGGGAAGTTAAAAGGCCGCTCTTTCCGCGTCAGGCTGCTCCGAAGCTAGCCAGATCAGTTGGGATCTGAGTTAGCCTGGTGTGAATGGTTTCTCTGTTATTTTTCAATTACCCAATTGGATTAAATCAACTTGCCGTTGTCGTTCTTTAACCGGGTCTGCCACGGGAATGGCGGACAGTAATTTCTTGGTGTAATCGTGTTTCGGTGCTGAGAACAAGGGCTCCGTGATACCGGTTTCCACTAATTTCCCGTGATGCATTACGGCTATTCTGTCGGCGATATAACGAACAACTGAAAGATCATGTGAGATAAACAGCATCGTTAGGTCGTGTTTCTCTACCAGTGCCAGTATCAGGTCGAGTATTTGTGCCTGAATGGTAACGTCCAGGGCCGATACCGGCTCATCTGCTATGACCAGTTCCGGTTTGGTGGAGATGGCACGACCGACCGCAATGCGTTGTCGCTGGCCTCCCGAGAACTCATGGGGATATTTGCGAATGGCAGCGCGGGCAAGCCCCACATCATCCATTAGCGCCAACACCTGTGCTGTAACGGTTTTGCGAGTAGCAAGCCTGTGGTAGAGCAATGGTTCAGCCAGGGTGTCAAATACCGTCATACGTGGATTGAGAGAGGAATAGGGGTCCTGGAATATCATCTGCATGCGGCGACGCACAGGCTTCATTTGCGTGGGAGATAAACGGGTTAACTCCGTCCCATCAAAGACCACGCTACCACTGGTAATTGGCACCAATTGCAGAATCGAACGCCCCAGGGTTGATTTGCCCGAACCCGATTCACCCACAAGTCCAAGTATTTCGCCCTGTTGTATGGTCAACGAGACATCATCTACGGCCTTGATAACTTTTTGGTTTCGCTTTAGCCAGCCGCCGCTATAGTCGTGGAAGTGGGTTTTTAGTGCGCTAATACTGAGTAGCGGTTTATGTTCAGATTTTTTGTCTGTGTTCATCGGTGGCGATTGAGCCGATAGTGGTTTGGCTCCTTCGGGAATCGCGGCGAGAAGTTTTTTCGTGTATTCATGCTGACCCCGATAGAAGATCTCATCGACCGGCCCTTGTTCTACAATCAATCCATCTTTCATCACGGCGACGTTGTCGGCGACTCCGGCGACAACGGCGAGGTCGTGACTGATAAAGATCACCGCAATATTACGCTTAATCTGTAAGGCTTTGACCAAATTCAGAATTTGTGCCTGAATGGTGACGTCAAGTGCGGTGGTGGGCTCATCGCAGATGAGTAGCTTGGGTTCAGTGATCAGAGCCATGGCAATCATCACTCGTTGGCGCATACCGCCGGAGAACTCGTGAGGATAGCTGCCCATGCGTTTTTCTGGCTCTACAATGCCGACCTCTCCAAGAATCTCGGTAGCGCGCACTGCCGCATTTTTACGTGAAATATTGTGATGGTAAATTAGCGGTTCAATGAGCTGTTCGCCCACCGTTAAGTAGGGATTCAGGCAGGTCATGGGGTCTTGAAAAATAATAGCGATGTCATTGCCGCGAATATTTTGCAAGGTACTTTCGTCGGCTTGAAGCAGGTCGCGACCGTCGAACAAGGCGCTGCCTGCAACAATCTTTCCTGGAGGCTGTGGAATCAGTTTGAGCAGGCTGTAGCAAGCGACAGATTTCCCAGACCCTGACTCCCCGACAATGGCAAGTGTTTCACCTTGGTTGACGCTAAAGCTAATGCCGTCCACAGCTTTAACCACGCCCTCGCGGGTATGAAAGTGGGTGGTTAAATTGTCGACTTTAAGTAATTTCATTATTATTTAAATCAATTAGTTACGAAGGTTATCTAAAAAATAATTAATATATGTTTCTCAGTCTCTTGAAGCTTTTGGGTCGAGGGCATCACGTAGCCCATCACCGAGAAAATTCAAAGCAAACAGCGTGATGGACAGGGTCAACCCGGGGAATAGTAGCAGCCAGGGATACTCCTCCATTGTTTCTACACCGTAGGAAATTAGCAGTCCCCAGGAGCTTTGTGGCGGTTGGATGCCCAGCCCAAGGAAGCTGAGAAATGCTTCCAGTAGCATGACGCTGGGAATGGTCAATGTCGTGTAGACAATCACTGGTCCGAGGGTGTTGGGTATTAGATGACGGCGGATAATAGTCCAGCGAGAGAGGCCAAGAGAAACGGCTGCTTCTACAAATTCCTGACGTCGCAGGGATAATACCTGGCCACGGACAATTCTGGCCATGGTTAGCCATTCAACGGCACCGATGGCTAGAAACAGCAGAAGGATATTTCGCCCAAATACAACCATTAGCAGCACGATAAAAATCATAAAGGGCAGGGCATAGAGAATGTCGACAATTCGCATCATCACCGCGTCCACACGTCCACCGGCATAACCGGCAATAGTCCCCCACAGGACTCCAATGGCCAGTGCAACGCCGGTGGCGATAAAGCCAACCATTAGGGAAACTCGGCTGCCGTACATGATTCGGGTCAGCATATCCCTGCCAAAGATATCAGTTCCCAGCCAATGTTCTGCAGAGGGTGGCGCAGCGCCGAGCAACAGGTTCTGCTCTTCATAGCCGTATGGGGCTATAAAAGGCGTCATGAGGGCGATCAGGCAGAGCGTCAGGATTACCCCAAGGCCAAACAAGGCAAGGGTATTTTTACGTAACCGAATCCAGGCGTCCTGCCAGAGGGAGGTACCTTTTTCGGCGTATTCAAGAATTTCAGCTGCGGGTATCGATGAGGACATTATTTGCCCTCCCGTAGCTGGTGGCGCAGCTTGGGGTTGATCCACACGGAGACGATGTCCGATAGCAAATTAAACAGGACGATGAGGGTAGCAAAAAACACCGTAGTTCCCAAAATCATGGTGTAGTCGCGGTTGAAGGCAGCCTGTACATAAAAGCGTCCCAGCCCTGGAATCTGGAAGATGGTTTCCACCACAAAGGAACCACTTAATAGACCGGCAAAGGCGGGACCTAGAAAGGCGACGACAGGGATTAAACCACCGCGCAGGCCATGTTTTAGTACCACGACCCATTCCGGCAGACCCTTGGCCCTGGCTGTGCGAATATAGTCCTGAGACATCACCTCCAGCATGCCGCCTCGGCTGAGGCGGGCAAGAAAAGCCGCATAGCCGGAGCCCAGGGTAATGGCTGGTAATATTTTGTCGCCGGGTAAGTCTCCCCAGCCGGACACCGGTACCCACTCAAACCAGATACCAAATACCAGTACCAATAACGGCCCCATTAAAAAGGAAGGCATACAGATACCGAGCATGGCCGCGGACATGGGGATGTAGTCTTGAGGCGTATTGGGCTTAAGCGCCGCAAAAACACCAGCACAGACACCGATAATAACGGCCACCAGCATGGCATAGAATGCCAATTCCGCAGTGATCGGCAGGCCGCCGGCAATCAATTCATTGACGGTTCTTCCTGGGTAGCGAAACGAGGGTCCAAATTCACCATGAACTAGATCATTCAGGTAGCCCAGATATTGCTGCCAGATGGGCTCGTCTAGGTGGTAGCGGGCTTCCAACGCCTTGATGACCTCGGGTGGGACTGCTTTTTCAGCACTAAAGGGCCCGCCGGGAGCGACGCGCACCAGAAAGAAGGTGATGGTAACGACGACTAGTAGTACCGGAATGGCCTGAAGTACTCGACTGATAATGAAGCGGAACATCAGTGCACGGCCTCCCCTGAGTGGTTTTTATTATTGAAGGGTTTGCCTTGATAACTGCTATCCAGAGAGAGGTTTTTGTAAACGGTATAATCGAGAATGTTGGGTGTTAATCCCTTTAAGCTGGGGTGAACCAGGCTTTTGCTGTTATAGATATAGATGGGAATCACCGGCATCTCATCCAGTAGTATTGCCTCGGCCTCGGTCATGAGTTTGTAACGGGTTTCCCTATCACTGGCGGTGGGTGCCAACTTTAGGATCAACTCATCGTAGCGGGCATTGGACCACCCCGTACGGTTGTTGCCCCCACCGGTAATCCACATATCGAGAAATGTGTTTGGGTCTACGTAGTCACCAATCCATCCCGCTCTGGCAATGGCGTAGTCGCCGTTATCCACAGAATTCAAATATACCTTCCAATCCTGATTGTTGAGGGTGATGTTAACGCCCAAGTACTGGTTCCACATCTGCTGGATAGCGACAGCAATCTTGCGGTGGCCCTCTGAGGTGTTATAGAGCAGTTCGGTGACAGGAAAGCCTTCTCCATTGGGATATCCGGCGTCTGCCAGGAGTTGGCGGGCCTTCTCGGGGTTAAATTCAAAACCTCTCTTGGCTGTATAGCCTAGCGTATCAGGTGGTGTAAAAGTATAGGCGGGGACTTCGCCGCCCTTGGTGACTTGCTCCACAATTTGTTGGCCATTAATGCTCATGGCCAATGCCTGACGTACTCGCTTGTCACTAAGGTGGGGTGATTTTGTATTGATGCGGTAAAAATAATTACCCAAGTAGGGGTGAGAGTGGAGTAATTCTGGGTTGTTTTTTTTGTAGACCGCCACTTTGTCGATAGGAATACTGGCGGTATGGTGTAATTGACCAGATCGGAACATGCGCTCCTCCGTGGTGACATTCTCCGTTGGGTGGAAGCGAATACCATTAAGCTTTACCGTCGCCGCATCCCAGTAGTAGGGGTTTTTTGCGACGTCCACCTTTTTAAAGAGTTGCCACTCAGTGAGCATGAAGGGGCCATTCCCGACGAAATTGCCCGGGCGGGTCCACAAGCTACCGCGTTCATCGGCAGCGCCAAACTTTTCAATCGTGGGGCGATGCACCGGAAACATACTGTAGTGATCCAGTAATTGCAGAAAATAGGGCGTGGGGTTGGACAGCTCAACCCGTAGCGTATAGTTATCCAATACCTTGACGCCCACCTGGGAAAAATCTTTGATCTCCTGATTCAGATAGGCTTCGGCATTTTTAACCGGAAAGAACATATAGGCATATTGGTTTCCCAGTGCCGGCTGTAACGCTCGCCACCAGGACCAGGCAAAGTCGTGAGCGGTAACGGGGTCGCCGTTGGACCATCTTGCGTTATGGCGAAGATGAAAGGTATAGATTTTCCCATCAGAGCTCACCTCCCAACGTTCGGCAACACCGGGTGCCGGCTCAAGTGTCGCTGGATCTTTCAGTACCAGTCCTTCGAGCAGCGCCGTGAGAATGTGATGTTCTGGAACACCGGTAACGATATGGGGATCGAGTTCCTGGGGGTCGGTGCCATTGCCCCAGTGGAGAATTCCATCCCTGTTACCTGTGGTGACATTGCTTTCGCCACCACTACAACCAGTGATAAGCAACAGGCAGAACAAT
>DFBC01000119.1:13916-17678 GCA_002367235.1 Cellvibrionales bacterium UBA3090 | reverse complement strand
CATGAAATAATGTTGTTACCGGAAAATGACGACCTGGAACCCATTCTTGTTGATTTGCGTGAACAGGATTTTTCTATTGAAGGTCTTGGCGTTGGCGTGATTCGAACACAAACCCATTGATACGACCCTTTAAATTTTCTAATTGTTTAGAAAATCAGAGCGATACGGAAGACTGTTAGCATCGGTAAGCGGACAAGCAATCGACTATAGTTCATACAGAATTTAGTGAAGAACCCGGGGTGGTTTTGTTTCCTGCCCACCCTCATCTACCTGTAGGTGTTCATCGCCTAACTCCTCGAACAGATCGATACCCGCATCGATCATCACTTTGGCTACATCCATTTTTGCATCCATCAAAAACATCTGCACTTCATCCGAGAAGCTGATACGTATTAATGGCTCATCCTTTTCGTTAGAGCGCTGAAGTGCTACATCACCATTCGGCAGCACCACAATTTCGAAAATAGATAGAGACATTGAGAATTCCAATAGAAAATTAAATGGTAGGTAATTTGTAGATTGTAACAGGCTAGCAAGTGCGAAGCACGGTGAATAGCGGCTTGGTTGGCCAATTTAACCGGGGACTAGAACCTTGAAAACGGCAGGATTGGCCTTTTATAATCGCACTAACATTCGATCATTAACTCTCTATGGCGATCCACCATCTCTTCAAACGCCCTTTGCCATTCGGAGAGCTCTTGCTCACCGAATACAACTCTTTCGTCCTGCTGATTAAGTTGCACAACCGCAATAGGGCTTGACTGAGTAGTTTTGGAATCGTTCTGAGGCAACGTAGACAATTGCTGGTGTGCTGCAAGCATTTGGTTGAGCCAACTTTCTGGATTGGCTTCCAGACTGGCCATTTCCTGCGCCTCTGCCGGATGTTTATTTATACTCGACAATGCAGCAACTAGGTCTTCAATAACTGCAATCGATTCCGGCGATTTAAACTGATAGGTAGTAGCTACTTCTCGCAAATAATGACGGTAGCCACACTCCAACTGATACAGCGCCGATTGATAGAGCGCCTCTTGAAGCAGCGGCATATTACCAACGTCGGGGCGGCTCTGTTTTAACAATAATTTACTGTAGTACAGTTTTTGATTCACGGCAGAAAGATAGATGTTCATCGTATATTTTCCGAGTCTATCACTTCTTTTTTACACCCTTTCGAGCGTCGACCGCTTGCCAACGGCCATTCTCATAAAATGCCTTCCAGCCAGAAGGTTTTCCATCAATTTCTGACTGAACATACTGCTCTTTTGTTTTTCGACTAAAGCGAATCACTGTTTTTACACCATCGGGGTCTTCGACAGGCGCCTCAAACAAAAAGCTGTATTTTGGGTCTATCTCATCTTTATGTGGCAGTATCTCAGCAACTTCAGGGGCACGCGTCTCACGGTGCTTAGGGAATTTACTCGCGGCCAAGAACAAGCCTGACGCCCCATCGCGAAGAATATAGTGGTCCTCAACTTTTTGACAGGCCAACTCGGGCATCGGCACAGGATCCATCTTAGGTGGCGCAGCTTCGCCACTTTTTAATAATTTTCGGGTGTTTTTACAACCCTCACTCGTGCAACCAAAATACTTGCCAAATCGCCCTGATTTGAGCTGCATTTCACTACCGCACTTATCACATTCTATAACGGGCCCTTCATATCCCTTCAGCTTAAAACTACCCGCCTCCACCTCATAGCCTTCACAGTCTGGATTATTACCACAGATGTGTAACTTTCGGGTTTCATCAATCAAATAGCTGTCCATTGCCGTATTACAAATTTTACAACGGTGCTTGTGAAGTAACTGCTTGGATTCAGCCTCATCGTCTTCATCCACATTGACTGCTTCGTCACCGGATGTAAGGTTTAAGGTTCCCTTGCAGCGCTCTTTTGGTGGAAGGCTATAACCGGAACACCCCAGAAAAACACCCGTAGATCCACTACGAATCATCATTGGACGCCCACACTGAGGGCAAGGAATGTCTGTTGGAGTTGGCTCATTGGGGCGCATCCCCCCCTCCGAAGCACTCGCCTTGGTTAATTTAGTGGAAAAATCAGCATAAAAGCGATCCAACACATCTTTCCATTCCAACTCACCCTCGGCTATATCGTCGAGGTATTCTTCCATGGTGGCCGTAAAGCCGTAGTCCATTAGATCGGAAAAATTCTCATTCAAACGTCCCGTGACAATATCGCCAATCTTCTCGGCATAGAAACGACGGTTTTCTACCCGTACATAGCCCCTATCCTGAATAGTAGAGATAATCGAAGCATAGGTTGACGGACGCCCAATACCACGTTTCTCCAGCTCTTTGACTAAAGACGCTTCAGAGTAGCGCGCGGGCGGCTTGGTAAAGTGCTGCAATGGAACCAGGATATTTAGACTCATTGCGTCACCTACCGTCATCTCTGGCAGTTCCACATCATCATTTTTCTTAGCCAAAGCCGGCAGCACTTTTAAATAGCCATCAAAACGCGTGACTCGTCCCTTGGCGCGCAGTTCGAAATCACCGGCTGCCACGGTCACTGTGGTGCTAGTGAATTCTGCCGGCGTCATCTGGCAAGCGACAAATTGCTGCCAGATTAATCGATAAAGCTTTTTGGCATCTTCTTCCATACCCACCAAATCACTGGGGGTAATATCAATATTGGAAGGTCGAATTGCTTCGTGTGCCTCCTGAGCGCCCGACTTACTGCTATAGACATTTGGGTTTTCAGGTAAATACTTATCACCGTATCGAGTTTGAATAAACTCTCGGCACACCGCCACAGCCTCGGCACTGAGGTTGGTTGAATCAGTACGCATGTACGTAATGTAACCGGCCTCATATAATCGCTGCGCCGATATCATGGTTTTCTTTACTCCGTAGCCAAGCCTGGTACTGGCGGCCTGCTGCAAAGTAGACGTAATAAAAGGTGCGGAAGGTTTACTACCGGTTGGCTTATCTTCTCGCTTACTGACTTGATAACGAGCGTCTCTAAGAGCCTCAACAGCGGCATCAGTCTGTGCCTTATTTTTAGGCAGGAAGTTTTCCCCAGCCTGCCTTTTAACCTCGAAACGAATTTTATCTTCTTCATCGGTTTCAAGGTCTGCGTGTAAAGTCCAATATTCGTCGGGGACGAATGCTCGAATCTCCTGCTCGCGCTCCACAATGAGTTTAGTAGCGACCGACTGAACCCGTCCTGCAGACAGGCCACGCGCCACCTTGCTCCAGAGTAGCGGGGACACCATAAAACCGACAACCCGATCTAGAAAACGACGAGCCTGCTGCGCATTCACACGATTAGTATCGAGCTCGGAAGGCTTTGAAAATGCATCTTTAATGGCATTTTTTGTGATTTCGTTAAAGACCACTCGTTTGTAGCGCTCGTTATCGCCACCTATCGACTCCCTCAGGTGCCAGGCAATAGCCTCTCCTTCGCGGTCCAAATCCGTCGCGAGATATATTTCATCAGCATCTTTGGCTAATTTTTTTAGTTCAGAAACAACTTTCTCTTTACCTGGCAATATCTCGTAGCGAGCTTTCCAACCATTTTCTGGGTCGACCCCCATGCGCGCGATCAACTGCTCTTTAGCCTTGCGCTCCTTGTGCTTCACCTTGTCTTCAGGTGACATCTTCCGAGTAATAGCTGCGGCCTTTGCCCTTTCTTTCGGATCTACAGTTTTACCACCACCAGTTGGCAGGTCTCGAATATGGCCGACGCTGGACTTTACAATAAAGTCATTGCCCAGATATTTATTAATCGTCTTAGCCTTGGCTGG
>DFBC01000119.1:2655-13813 GCA_002367235.1 Cellvibrionales bacterium UBA3090 | reverse complement strand
TGTGGGTCGGTCAAGGAAATTTTTAATATTATTTACAATAAGGTGCCAACACCCTAGCTTCTAATCACCTTTCTCAAGGTTAATAATTGACGGCTAACAACCCCAACATCCTCCAAACTACCGCGCTCCTGCCAATAGATTTTAATGCCATCGGTACCGGCTTCCAGAGCCACTATATTTACCGGCAGTTTTTGAACTACGGCCCCAATATGTACAATCAAACCATCATTGGCCTCCCGCCCCAGCCACTGCCACTCGGCCCAGGGGGATGGGTCTCCTCGTCGTGTTCCTTTAACCAGCAACCATTTTTCCATACGAGGCTCACTAGACGGGTTAGAGCCAGGTATCCAAGGTAATATATAGGTAACATATTCGAGGCGCCCTTCTCCTTCCCGAGCATCTGCTGGTTTGCTCAGCTTCACACTCAGACCATTTTTGGCTGCCTCCTGACGCATCTCTGTAATCAACTTCTGACGGGGTGACTGCCGAAACCACATAAGGGGTGATAGGATAACTGCCAATACAAAAGCTATTAATAAATAGGTCATTGTTTTCTACAACTTTGCCTGCTACAACTCTAGTTAGGAATGTTTAAACCTCAACCTCGACAAGAGAAGCTAGTCTATGTCTGCCTACAAACACGTTCTCGTTGGTCTCGATCTATCGTCAGAATCACAGCAACTGGTCGAGCGAGTCAAGTGCCTATTTACTGGTGACGACCAGAAAATAAGTTTGATACATGTGCAAGAACCGCTCTCCTTTGCCTACGGCGGCGATATCCCCATGGACCTCACCGATGTTCAAAACCAACTGGAAGAGCAGGCTAAAAGCCGTTTAGTGGCCATAGGCAAGGAGTTAAATGTTACAGAGGAGAACCAACACGTTATTATTGGGCAACCAGCCCATGAAATGCACCGATTTGCCACTGATAACAACGTCGATCTGATGGTCGTTGGTAGCCACGGCCGACATGGCCTAAGCCTACTGTTAGGGTCAACGGCAACAGGGGTTCTCCACGGCTCTACCTGCGATGTCCTGGCAGTAAAAGTCTAAAACAACTGAGATCCACCCTGTTTTATCAACCATGAACTGACTATGATAGACACAATCCCAAATGCGCTCAGCCTTTGGGTCGTCTCAGTCAAGCGTACCATCAGGCACCAATGCAAATAAAAACAATCCGAGAAACCGGCGCAAGAACCCGTCATCATATGTTACGTAAACTGCATCGTTCATGGGTGGCATTACCGCTGACAGCCCTAGTCCGACCCGGCTCAGCGCTACTAGTAATACTGCTGACATTCTCTACACCATCGATTGCCAACAACCTGAATCTGAGCCAACAGCGTGCACTCTACCAAGAAGCAAGAATTGCATTATCCAGGGGTGATCAGAGCAAATTTAAACGTATTCTTTCTCGCATTGACGACTACCCACTTCGGCCCTATCTCGAATATACAGAGCTCACTGAGCGACTTTGGCGATTACCAAAGCGCGATGTACAAAATTTCCTGTCAAAACACCATGGCACAACGATTGCGAACCGGCTTCGCTACCGATGGCTTGAAACCCTCCGAAAGAAAGACCAGTGGCGGCCCTACCTAAGAGACTACAACCCTCAAACAGCTTCCACAGCACAGCAGTGCTACTACCATTTAGCGCAAATCCGTGGCGGCAATGAAGAAAAAGCCATTACAGAAGGGTTGAAACTCTGGTCTGTTGGAAAGTCTCAACCTAAGGGGTGCGACAAACTGTTTGGCTGGCTGATTAAAAATCAGAAGATTACCGAATCTATTGCCTGGCAGCGTTACACAAGCTCGGTACTCAATCACGAGTATCAACTCGCTCGTTATCTACAACGTTTTTTTACCTCCACATATTATCAGGAGCTAGCAAAGAAATTTTACGATATCGACCGCAACCACCGGCTTGTTGGTGATTATCAATTTTTCAACAAATACACACTCAAGCACAATGGCGAAGATGTCTATGCAGTTCTAACCCACGGAATAACGCATCTGGCACGAGTCGATGCAGCCGCGGCACTTAAACATTGGAATCGTTACCAGCGACTTCACCCCTTTTCTGCCCGACAAAAAAATCGAATCATAAACTCGCTGGTGAAAGGGCTTTACGCTCAAGAACAATTCTCTGCTGCAGATAACTATCTTATAGACAGCCTAGAGTACGTTGATACAGATCTTCTGGAGTGGCGAACACGCAAGGCGATGAGCAAGGCCAACTGGCATGAAGTGTTGGAATGGATCGCCCGTATGCCGGGCGAATTACAACAGGACAATCGCTGGCGCTACTGGCAAACTCGCGCACAACAACTCAGCTTGGGAACGCCTGACCACTCATCTTCTACAGCTAAAGACGATACCTACGAATCACTGTCGGTCACGCGAAGCTTCTACGGTTTTCTTACCAGCGAATGGCTCGATTACGGTTATAGCATGGCAAACAGAAAAACCTCTGCCAGCACTGAGCAAATTAGCCAGCTAGAAAAACTGCCGGCTCTGATTCGAGCACGTGAACTTATTTACCATGACGACTACTTGTCAGCGCGACGAGAGTGGAATACCGCTACCCGCAACTTTAATGAAGAACAGTGGATCACAGCGGCACATCTTGCCCGTAAATGGCAGTGGCACAACAGGGTGATCACCAGCATGATCCAGGCGGGTTTCTGGGATGATACAGAACTTCGCTTCCCCCTTGCCTTTCAACAAAGCTTTAAAGAGCAAGCTCAACAAACCGGTGTTCCCATACAGCTGCTCTTTGCCGTTGCACGACAAGAAAGCGCTCTATCTCAGGATGTCACTTCTCCCGCTGGCGCCAAGGGTCTTATGCAACTGATGCCTGCTACCGCCAAGCAAACAGCACGTAAAAATGGTATTCACTACCGGAGTAGTCACGATCTGTTTACACCTGAGACCAACATTGCTCTAGGTAGCCGTTACTACCGAGAAATGCTCGAACGATTTAACAATAACCGCATACTCGCGACTGCAGCCTACAATGCGGGACCGTCAAGGGTCGATCGCTGGCTAAAAGAAACTGAAAGTGCGCTTCCCTTCGATGCATGGATAGAAATCATTCCCTTTAGAGAAACCCGTAACTACGTACAAAATGTACTGGCATTCTCCGTTATTTATTCCCATCACCTGGGGACTCACGAACGAATTCTTAGTGCCCGTGAAAAAAATCAACTCCTATGACAGATCTAAATATCAGCCCAGCACCGCTAATCGATATTGGTGTGAACCTCAGCAATGCACGTTTCGAAAAAGACTTAGTCGAAATATTGCAGCGAGCAAAACTAGCCAATGTGGAACAACTAATTCTCACGGGAACGAACGAAGAGGAAAGTGATCGCGTCTTCGCCCTATCACAGAAGCTCAACGATGAGTTCCCCAACATGCTCTTCAGCACCTGTGGCATTCACCCCCACGATGCCAAACACTTTAACAGCGAATCCCTAGATCATCTTAAAATACTGGCAAACCATCAGTCCGTCGTGGCTATTGGTGAAACCGGGCTGGACTTCAACCGCAATTTCTCTGAACCAGCAGATCAGGAAAAAGTCTTTGAAGCACAGTTAGAGCTGGCCGCAGAGTTACAGCTGCCGGTATTTATGCATGAAAGAGATGCCCACCAGCGTCAATACGAAATACTCAAAGAGTATCGAGACCACCTGGCCGACGGCGTGATTCACTGTTTTACCGGAGACAAAACGGCACTATTCAATTATCTTGATCTCGATCTGCATATAGGTATTACCGGGTGGGTCTGCGATGAACGCAGAGGTCTGGAACTGCAAGAGCTCGTTAAGAACATTCCCCTTCATCGACTAATGCTCGAGACAGACGCCCCCTACCTGCTTCCGAGAACCATCGAGCCAAAACCAAAAAGTGGTCGAAATGAACCGGCTTTTTTACCCTGGGTATTAGATGGCATTAAAGGGAATCGCGAAGAATCTGCACTGGAAATTGCTGAAAAAACCACCGCAACGGCTAAAGCCTTTTTTAGGCTGAGTTAGCCCTCGGTATTTTTAGACACCGTAGCGACCACGGCATACAGTGGATCGCCAACACCCGGGCTACAATCCAATAACTCAATGGCTTCGTAACAACCCGCCTCATTAAGAAACGATTTAATCAGATAAGCACGCTGCTCATTGGAGAGACATAACCAAGCTGCCGTTGCCTTAGTCTCAAAGTACCGGTCTGAATAGGTAATAATCAGCACCGAATGTGTATTTAATACCCGACCAATCTCTTTAAGTACAGCAATGGGCTGTGTTAAGTAATCAATGGACACACAAATCAGCCCCACATCGAACACATTGTCGCTAAATGGAAGGTTTGGCTGTCGATTTAAATCATGTACAACCCGATCAGTCAGCTGCTTATTGTTGGCAAGTTCCCGGACATTCATACCTAGGCCCACAACCTGACGATAGCTAATCTCTGTCGGCAGGTGACTCAGCCAACTGCTCATCAAGTCCAGGACACGGGTATTCTTAGTCAATTTTTTTCGATAGAGATCCGTAACGGCTTCTATTGCAGCAGCATCGATATGACTGGTAAACCTTGGAATCCTATAGAACTTTTCATCCGGTGAGTCATCCACGCGATTAAACGCATCCGCAGTGAGTTTGACCCTGTAGTTTTTTTCAAATGCCATAAAAAACAGACTAAATCATGTGGGATCAATTAGTAAAGCCAGCGATTCAGCTGAAAGCGATCGTAAACTCACTGCGGATAACGAGGAGAGATTGAGGCAAAGACTGGATGAATAGACCCATTCGAAGCTATCCTAACTAACATTGGGCAGGCCCGCTGAGTTTATTTCAGGCCGTGATCCCCGAAGAGGCCGTTAACAATGGCCTTTTATAGTTGGCAATATTAACCACCTAAATTACTTACGTAACAGCGACATAAATGAAGTAGTAACGCCTCATTTAATTAAAAATAGTTATCGGATAAATATGCCCTCTATACGTAGTTATTTCTGGCGAGCGATCCTAAAAATCAGCTCAAATTACAATAAACCTCTCGATCAACTGAGAATAAAACTTCTGCGGGATACCCAGTTTCTCAAGCCGCCCAAAGATGTCGAAATCACACCGGTATATGCCAGTGGCGTCTCAGCAGAATGGTTAATGCCGGTTGGCGCTACCCCAGAAAAAGTCATGATCTACCTTCATGGTGGAGGCTATGTGATGGGCTCCCCCGCAACCCATCGCAGTATCGTGGCGAGGCTAGCCAAAGCCTGTGGAATACGCGCGCTTTCGATCGATTACCGCTTGGCTCCAGAACACCCGTTTCCAGCAGCACTTGAGGATTCTATGACCGCCTATCAATGGGTGATTGATCAGGGTGTCTCGCCAAAGAATATTT
Source organism: Cellvibrionales bacterium UBA3090 (assembly GCA_002367235.1). Taxonomy (GTDB): domain Bacteria; phylum Pseudomonadota; class Gammaproteobacteria; order Pseudomonadales; family Porticoccaceae; genus Porticoccus. The sequence continues at coordinate 8,408 of DFBC01000119.1, read as the reverse complement.
TGATTGCAGGGGATTCAGCAGGCGCAGGCCTGACCCTGGCTACTCTCATTTCGTTGAGGGATAAAAGCGAGCCTCTCCCAGCGATGGCTTTGTGTATCTCCCCGTGGACTGACCTCACACTAACCGGATCATCTTTAACTACCAACGCAAAAATAGACCCCTATATTTCACATGACTTACTGAAACTAGGCGCGCATTATATTGCAGAGAGCGAAGCTCAATTACCGCTGATATCTCCATTGTATGCTGATCTCAAAGGGCTACCTCCACTACTGATTCATGCGGGAACAGACGAGGTACTACTAAGTGATTCGACTCGTCTTGCAGAGGCTGCCAGAAATGCCGGCGTGAAAGTAACGATTAAAATATGGGAAAGAATGTGGCACGACTTCCACCTTTGGGCACCTTATGTTCCAGAGGCCAATCAGGCTATTGAAGAAATCCGTGAATTTGTTAAAAACCACTGGAAGACATCTAAAAATTTCATGAGAGGTTGATTACACAACACGCCCCCATCGACACCCTGGCAAAACAGCCTACTACTGAGTTGCAATAATGAGGAACACATAAATGAGACCCTATCTTTTAATCCCGGCACTTCTTGCACTGAGTACCACCGGTTATTCAGCGAGCCGTACACCCCAACCACTGCCAGAACAACATGCACCAACTGTTGCTGACATTGCAACTAACGTATTGTTTGGCGAAGTCGAAAGACAGGTTCTCACTGATTACTTAGGCAGTCGAGATGACCGTTATGCCAGAGTACACAGCGGAGATGATGCGTATCGGCACGATGGTAAAACGGGTAAAAAACATAAACAAAAAAGTCTTCCACCCGGTCTTCGAAAAAAATTGGAGCGTGGTGGAGAGTTACCGCCTGGCTGGCAACAAAAAGTGGCGCGGGGCGAGGTGTTAGAAGAGGATATTTATCTAAATCACTCTCGATCACTGCCGGAAGAAATTATTCGCAGACTACCCTCCTCCCCTGAGGGCACCTCCATTAGGCAAATTGATGACCGCATTGTTAGGGTTATGGATGCTACGCGCACGGTATTAGATGTTTTTTATCTGGCAAATCCACAATAAAGAGTCAAAAGAAATGTAGTTCGTAACTCAAGAACGACAATCAATACGCGAATAACACCAACCAAGGAGGGATGGTGTCCAAACAAAGCATTACCGCCTAGCCAAAGGATGTAAACTTTGTTTAAAGCGAAGTCTCAGCAGCAGACACCAGTAAAATGTCATCTGCAACATCAACGGCCTCGCTCATCGTGGTTAACACCCTATTTTTATCCAGACACTCCAAGGTGCCCATACGCGCTAAATTAGCTTGTGCCTTTTCAGAAATACCCACCAAAACCACATCTCTGCCGTTTGCCAGCTCGGTACGAATCAAATCGTCGATAATCATCGCTGTCGAGGTTCCAACTAAATAGGCATCTGTCAGGTCAATAATCATCACTCGGTAAGACTCATAACCAGAAAGGCATTGCCTTAACCCTCGCCCCACACCAAAGCTTAGCGGGCCTTTAATCCGCAGCAACAACACAGCACCATGCTGAGCCTCTAGCCGCTGCTCATCGACAGGCAAACCCTTATCCCTGGCTTCAGTACCATCGGTTAAATACACATGATCCAGCTGGATACTGGTCAATCGCTCGATGGTAATAAGGTTTGAGATAAACACACCGACAAGAACGGCCGTGATCAGATCTACAAACACTGTCATCAACAAGACAATGGACATCAAAACAACCGTATTTGCCGGGAGCTTGGTCAACCGGACAAGAAAAGGCCAATCAATAATATTAATCCCGACCCTGATCAAAATACCCGCTAGTACAGCCAATGGAATATGTGAGGCATACCGGCCAGCACCAAGCATTATCGCTAATAAAACCAGCGAATGAACCGCACCAGAATAACCTGTTCTGCCACCGGCACGGATATTGACGACCGTACGCATGGTCGCACCTGCACCAGGCAGGCCACCAAACAAACCTGCCAAAGCATTACCTAGCCCCTGGCCAATTAACTCTCTATCAGAATCATGATGTTCCTTAGTCAAGTTATCAGCAACCAGAGAGGTCAGCAGTGAATCGATGCTACCTAGTACCGCAAGTAACACGGCGGCATAAAACAGCTCACCCATTACATCCAGTGTAAATACTGGCCAGTGGGGCCTGGGAAAACCGGAAGGAATATCACCAATAATTGCCACCGAGTCCGGGGGAAGCACTAACAAGGCACCGACCGTACCAATTATCAAAGCGGCCAATGGTGGAGGACACCAAGCTGCTACTCGAGCCGGCCACAGGTACACTATCATCAGGGTTAACAATGTCAGCATCAGGGCAGACCAGCTGACTGTCTGCAACCAGCCGGGGATACTCGTTAGGGAGGACGTGAGCGAAGGAGTGTCGGGGTGCCCCAGCATAGGGCCTAACTGAAGAATGATGATAATGACGCCAATGCCCGTCATAAAACCAGAAATCACTGGATAAGGAACCAGAATAAAATATTTACCCAGCTTGAGCAGCCCCAACGCCATTTGCATCAAACCCGCAAGAATGACTGCGCTAAATCCCATCACCAAACCTGTTTCGGGGTACTTGGCTTGCAATGAGGTAAAGACACCGGCCATCACGACGGTCATCGGCCCTGTTGGGCCAGAGATTTGACGAGGAGTCCCCCCAAAGAGAGCAGCAAAAAAGCCGACAAAGATAGCCCCATAGATACCGGCTTCTGGGCCTGCACCAGAGGCGACGCCAAATGCCAAAGCCAAGGGTAATGCGACAACGGCTGAGGTCAAACCACCGGTAAAATCCATGCGCAAATAGCGCACCGACAATGAGTTAAATAAAGGCTGTGACATAAATGATGCTTTTTTTAATCACGGCTGCCATCAGATTATTCCTTATAACTGCCTTTCCTATCTTCGCTTTCGATAAAAAACGTTAACCTATCGTACCAATGTTTTGTTATGACCGACTATTGTTGGCAAACATTTAGTCAGGTTTGATTAAGCGTTTTACCTGCCCTGCAGTAAAAGGCCAGCCTTTTTCCTGGCCATCTGGCGTCATAATGACTGGTACACGCAATCCATATTTATCTTTGAGGGCCTCACTCTCTGATATGTTTACCTCGTGCAATTTCCAGCCCGCTTCGTGGAGAAGCGGATAGATTATTTGCTTTGCCTGATCACAAAGGTGGCAATGTGGGCCAGTGTAGAGAGTCAGGGTGTTCTTCATAATTATTTATTTACACTTGCTGTTCATTTAAATTATTAATGCTTGATTAACCAACAGTTGTGAATTTTTCGATTGCGTTGAAAATCGGGATCTAAAGTATCGTCAGTAATATTGTCTACTTGATATTTCGCCATAACGCTTTCGTCCATCGAAAATTTTCGGAAGTTATTGGAAAAAACAAGCGTGCCACCCGGTGCAAGAATAGCCATCGCCTCGTCAATCAACTGGGCATGATCGCGCTGAATGTCCAGAATAGAATCCATTTTCTTGGAATTTGAGAACGTTGGTGGATCGAGAAAGATCAAATCGTATTCGCCTTCGCCCTTGGCCAGCCACTCCAGACAATCCGCTCGCAACAACTGATGACGAACCTTATCCATGTCATTCAAGGCAAAATTTCGGCCTGCCCACTCCAGATAACTATTCGACATATCGATACTTAAACTGGAGCTTGCACCACCCAACGCTGCCTGAACGGTTGCTGCTGCGGTATAGCAAAACAGGTTTAGAAAACGTTTACCCTTTGCCATCTTTGCAATCAGCTGGCGAACGGGTCGATGATCCAGAAATAAACCACTATCCAGATAATCGGAGAGATTAATCTCCAGCTTACCTTGGCCTTCATGCACGGTGAAGGTGGCATTTTCACGAGATCGAGTTTGCTGCCGTTGATACTGGCTATCACCCTTTTGACGACGACGTTCTTTAAAAAACAGTTTTTTACTACTGTCGGGATAAAGCTGGCGCAATGCCTGGCGCACCTCAGTGAGGTGCTTGTTTGCCTGTTGTTCATCAACATCCGCAGGAGGTGCGTACTCTTGAACGTGGATCGCATCATCGTAGACATCCACTGCGACCGCATACTCCGGCATATCAGCGTCATAAAGGCGATAACAACTGACACCGGACTGCTTTAGCCATTTATTAAGCTTTCGTGAATTTTTCTTAAGCCGGTTGGCAAACATCTGCGCACCGTCACTCAGGACAACGTCTTGCTGACGAGGCTTGAGTTGCTCTTGCTCCTGTTCGGATTTATCCCTCAAGCTAAACAGGAGTAATTGACTGGGTATCGTCCCATTAAATAATTTGTACTTTTTCTCTGCTCGAAGGCGCAGCTCACCCGCCAACTCGGCATTGCCGGTAATGACAGCGAGTCGCCAGCCAGGACATTCTCGCTTCGCCAGCTCACCAAGATTTTGATAAAGCGGTCGCAGTTCTTCCATCTCGCCCCAACGTTCACCGTAGGGGGGATTGCAAATCATCAAGCCGTTATCAATACGAGTATGGGTGGGCTTTTTAAATGCCGACATGGGTTTGGGAATAACCCTTATCTGCTGGTCTAGCCCTGCAGAGGCAATATTTTCCTGGGCAGCTCTGATTGCGCGGGTATCTTTATCATAACCACGGATTTCTGGTAGCTCTTTGCTAAGCCCCGCCTGACAGCGGTCCAATGCATCCTGGCGAACCTTCTGCCATAAATCCACATCGTGCTGTGACCATTGCTGAAAACCAAATTTACGACGATTGAGTCCTGGTGCTATATCGGCAGCCATCATGGCACCTTCAATCAACAACGTGCCGCTACCACACATCGGATCGATAAGCGCGCCACCCGCTTCCGCTATGGCGGGCCAGCCTGCACGTAATAACAGTGCAGCGGCCAGATTTTCCTTAAGTGGTGCAGGAACCATAGCGGTGCGGTAACCACGTTTATGTAGACTGTCGCCCGACATATCCAGGCTGACATTCGCCATATCCCGAGACAAATGAACGTTAATCCTTATATCTGGATTACGCAGATCCACATCCGGGCGATCCTTAAATCGCTCCTGAATCAGATCAACCACGGCATCCTTTACCCGCTGAGCGCCAAACTGGGTATGCCGAATTGCATCATTGCTCCCGATAAAATCAACTGCGATAGTCTGCCGGGGTGTTAGATGCTGGTGCCAGGGAATGGCCTTAACACCCTCATAGAGATCATCTGCACTGTTTACCGCGAACTTATCCAGAGGCAATAAAATTCGATTTGCCAAACGCGACCAAAGGCAGGCCCGATAGGCAAATTCGAGAGACCCATCTGCGTAAACTCCCGCGACAGTTAGCCGCACCTGATCAGCCCCCAGTGACTCTAGTTCACTGGCCAATAACTCTTCCAGCCCCTTGGGGCAACTTGCAAACCACTTACTCATAAAAAACGTTCCGATTGCCCTTAGTTCACCTAAAAGCACAAATAGAAATTGTATGTTTGTGAATGTTCAGGAATGCCGAAAGCATCTCACGGATAACTACCAGATATAAAGTCATACTTAACAATTCGAACATGATACTGGCTATGGCGTAGTTAGAGGCAATAAATACATCTATGTCGTACATTCAGCGATCACAGTTGAAGTTGTTATTAACAAGGACTAAACCCACCTTAATTACTTTATCGAATTAAAACATATCGTTCTTAGACAAATAAAATCTTCGACAGCTCCTCCCCCATTTGGT
>DFBC01000119.1:0-2581 GCA_002367235.1 Cellvibrionales bacterium UBA3090 | reverse complement strand
ACCTCTATGAGAAGACAGAAAAGAGATACTTCCCACCGCGCTTTTATCAAAGGCTATCAAGCTGGCATCAACGGCCGAACTAAATCAACCTGCCCTCACTCCGAGGATACCTCCATCGCTCAAGACTGGTTTAATGGTTGGAGAGAGGGCCGCGAAGACAATTGGAATGGCTATAACGAACAAGCCTGCCAACAGAAAGTTGCCAATTTATAATTTATTCGATATGGGGCACAAGCCCTGAATAAAACCTAAACCTAGGTTTTGAAGCGGAGAGGTGAAAGACACCCCTCCGCTTCTTTAAATCTGATATCTGAAGCACATCCAGACACACCTAAAAACAACACAATTGGTCAAACTAGACAACACAAACAGGCGGTGTATCTAAACGATTCTCCGTGGCCTGAACAATATCCAGAAGCTCTCGCAATGCCACAGAAAACATAGGGAAGTCCTTATGCGGGGCATCATGTAATTCTCGTATCATGCCGGCCCAACGCTTGATAAGCGGCGCTTGAGCCGCTTTCCATACATCGATCATACCATCGATATCTTTAACAGAACCGACCCCTGACAACAGTGTGTTAGCCAAGGTTCGACGCTGACTTTCCAAATCATCCACATAGGACTCTCGAGCAAAATCTTCCCAGCGGGTGGCTGGCTCAAGGTTGACGATTTGATCTGCAAACCAATCAAGGTCAAGCTCTCGACTGATTCGATAGTACAGCTCAAGAACAAGCCCTACAGGCTTCCCACTTTGAACAGCGATATCGGCAATACCGAAGCCAAAATAGAGGAAATTGGAACTTGCCACCAATACTGCCACGTTATCTGGAACGTTCAAGGCAATGATCCGCTCGACCTCCTCTATCCAGCCACTGGATTGTTGGCGGGAAAAGAGTGTTGGCAAGAGTAATTGCAACTCCGCTAATTTTGGACCAAGCGTCTGTACTTCGTGCTGAGGGTTCAGACAGGATCGACGATTTCTTAACGCCCAGCGAGATGCACGCCTTCCCAGTCGCATTAACGCATAGAACAGTTCAAACTGGACTTCTGCCGGCACCTTGTAATCAAGTGCCTCAACCTGTCGCCAAACACGATCTAAACCAAGCACATCCCGCACTACCACATAGGCAAGAACCACCTCATCCACACTGGCACCGGTGGATGTCACTTGGCGTTGACAGAAGGTCATCCCCATCAAGTTAACAATCTCATTGACGATCTGATTGGCAATGATTTCACGGCGCAAACTATGCTGAAAAACCTGTTGCTCATACTCGATGGATAATCGCTTGGGAAAGGCACCCTTAATCGCTTGAGCCACATAGGTGTTTTCCAGCACACTGGATTTCAGGACTTCGTTCTTTAACAATATTTTGCCGTAGGAGACCAGCACAGATAGCTCCGGACGAGTCAATCCCACTGAACGCTTCTCTCTTTCTGTCAGTGTTTCGTCATCGGGTAAGAATTCAAGCCCCCTGTTAATAAGTCCTGCCGCCTCTCCTTCGGAAATAAAACGCCAGTACTCTGAGAAATCGTATTTACTTCGGTAGTGCGCGAGACTGATAGCCTGTGTCTGGCGGTAACTATTATGCAGTACTAACTCGGCTATATTGTCGGTCATGCCTTGTAACAGCTGATTCCGCTGATCGATAGTCAACGCTTCTTTTTGCACCAACTCATTCAAAAGAATCTTAATATTGACCTCGTGGTCTGAGCAGTCCACCCCCGCAGCATTATCGATAAAGTCTGTATTACATGCCCCTCCCTTCAAAGAAAATTCTATACGGGCTTTTTGGGTCATACCCAAATTGCCACCCTCACCAAAAACAAGGCAATTCAACTCTTTACCATTAACTCGCACCAGATCGTTGGCTCTATCCCCTACGTCTTGATGACTTTCTGTCGAGGCCTTTACATAAGTACCGATTCCACCATTCCAGATTAGCTCTACCTTCGCCATGAGCAAGATACGAACCAATTCATTAGGCTTCAACTGCTCTGCGACAATACCAAAACGCTGCCGTGCTTCGGAGGACAGCGAAATACTTTTTGCGTTGCGTGAAAATATGCCACCCCCTGAAGATATCAACTCTTCATCATAGTCCTCCCAAGTAGACCGGGGCAGTTCAAACAAGCGTTTTCTCTCTAAAAAACTCAGCGCAGGATCTGGATTCGGATCAATAAAAATATGCTGATGGTTAAATGCCGCCACCAGCTTCATCTGCTCTGATCGCAACATACCATTGCCAAAAACATCTCCTGACATGTCACCAATACCAACGACACTCAACTGATCAGATTGGGTATTGAGTCCTTGCTCCCTAAAGTGGCGCTGTACAGAAACCCAGGCTCCTCGGGCGGTAATACCCATTTTCTTATGGTCGTAGCCATGACTCCCACCCGAAGCAAAAGCATCGCCTAACCAATAACCGCGAGAAATCGCAATTTTATTGGCAAAATCGGAAAAGCTAGCGGTACCTTTATCAGCCGCTACGACCAAATAAGTATCGTCGTAATCTCGGCGCACGACACAGTGTGGCGGCTCAACCTTACCATCGACAATATTATCGGTAATATC
>DFBC01000095.1:8257-19853 GCA_002367235.1 Cellvibrionales bacterium UBA3090 | reverse complement strand
CCAGAAGCTGATGGTGAGGTCTCAGAAACACCGCTCGATGGTATTGAAATACTGATTGGCAAGAATGGCGATTACACCATCAATGGTAAGTCGTTGGTCAATCGCCAACTTAAAACGTTAATGAAGGCCCTTGAGGAAGTCTCGCTGGGTAACAGTGAGTTACCGCTGATGATTACTGCGGATGCCAATACCTCGCATCAGTCGGTGGTTACAGCCATGGATGCGGCAGGTAAAATGGGCTTTGTCCATCTTAAAATAACAACAAAACAGCCTGATGAAGAGTCCTGAGGAGTAATAGTGGCTAAGTCCATCCCCGAACCTGATCACCCTGAAATGTCTGGGTTAGAGGTTTATATAAGGCTGCTTTCCTATCTAAAGCGTTACATTGGCATTTTTCTACTGAGTATTTTCGGGTTAATCCTATTTTCCTCGATGGAAATTGCCTTTGTAGATCTATTCGGCTACACCATTAACGCCATTAATACCTTGGCCGGTACCGAGGCAACGACCTCTGTCCCTACGCTGAGTGTCGATAATGGCTTTACAGCGAGCTTGGCCCGGCAGATCGGTGGTGAAAATGCCGTCATGGAAAGTCGTTGGATTATTCCAGTCCTGATGTTTTGTATCGCAGTAGTTAGGGGGCTTGGCTTTTTCGTGGGTGGTTATTGCATGACCTACGTCGCGCAGGTTCTGGTTTATAACTTGCGGACAGAAATATTTAACAAATATACCCGTTTGCCGAGCAGTTATTTTGACGCGAGCATGTCTGGTCACTTGGTATCCCGCGTAACCTTTCACGTATCTCAGGTCACCCATGCTGCGACGAGTTCCTTAAAGATTATTATTCGCGAAGGCGCTCTAGTGATTGGCCTGATTGGCTATCTGTTTTATATAAATTGGCGCTTGGCGGCTATTTTTATTGTGGTGTTACCAATCATTGGACTTGTCGTTACCACGATTAGTAAACGTTTCAGGTTGTTGAGCCGGCGCATACAGTCATCGATTGGTGATGTGACTCATGTGACTCAGGAAGTGGTGAGTGGTTACCGTGAAATGCACCTCTACGGTGGTGTGAAATATGAGCGCGAGCGTATGCATGAGGCCAGTAAATATACTCGTCGCCAACATATGAAAATGGCCGTTGCCGAGGGTATCAGTTCTCCTGTGATACAAATGTTAGTGGCGATGTCGCTTTCATTTTTGATGTGGTTAGCACTGGACCCTGCTGTTTTAGCTAACATGAGTGGCGGTGAGTTCGTTAAATTTTTGGGTTCGGCAGCCTTGCTTGCCAAACCGATTCGACAGCTGTCGGAAGTGAATAGCAGTATTCAGCGGGGAGTCGCGGCTGCAGGAACACTCTTTGCCACATTGGATGAAATAGATGAACCTGATAACGGAACCATTGAAAGGGATACGGTAGAAGGTTTCTTTCAGTTTAAAGGTGTTAGCTTTGCCTATTCGTCAGAAGCCGGTAATGTATTGAATAGCATAGATCTGGAGGTGAAGCCGGGAGAGACAATTGCACTGGTGGGGCAGTCGGGAAGTGGTAAGACTACATTAGTGAGTTTGATTCCTCGGTTTTACTGTCATGGCCAAGGAAAAATTCTTCTGGATGGCACCGATGTAAACGACTTCAAACTGGACAATCTTCGCCAGCATATAGCGCTGGTTTCGCAAAATGTCACGTTGTTCAACGACACGGTCTATAACAATATTGCCTATGGTGCCCTTGCTGAGCGCTCCCCCGATGAGGTTCGTGCAGCGGCAAAAGCAGCCCATGCTCTGGAGTTTATCGAACAGCTACCCGAAGGTTTTGACACCTCAATTGGTGATGAAGGGGTGATGTTGTCTGGTGGCCAACGACAACGTTTGGCCATTGCCCGCGCCCTGCTGAAAAATGCACCCATATTGATACTCGACGAGGCCACGTCAGCACTGGATACTGAATCTGAACGTTACATCCAAGATGCTCTGGAGGAGGTGATGGAGGGAAGGACAACCTTTGTTATTGCACACCGTTTAAGCACCATCGAAAACGCTGATCGTATTCTGGTGATGGACAAGGGGAAGATTGTTGAGCAGGGTAGCCACGAACAATTATTGGCATTAAACGGCCGCTATTCAAAGCTTCACAGCAAGCAGTTTGCCGATGAAGCCGAGCCATTGTCATGATCTTCAGCTAACTCTATGAGCTTTTCTCATTCACTTGAAAAGGCATGGAATCGTCCTGTTAGCTGGGCTCTTCTATTGTTACCCCTTTCCTGGGTGTTTCGTTTGGTCGCCTACCTTCGTCGTCATTTCTACCAGCGGCTATCACCGAACAAACCGATAAATGTCCCGGTGGTGGTGGTTGGAAATATCAGCGTGGGAGGTACGGGTAAGACCCCGCTGTTACTTTCATTGGTGAGTTGGTTTTCAGCACAAGGTTACCGCCCCGGGGTCATCAGTCGTGGGTACGGTGGCCAAGCGGCCCAGTATCCTATGTTTGTCACCGCAGAATCGGCGGTCAAAGAAGTGGGTGATGAGCCACTCTTATTGGCTGGTGCATGCCCGGTTGTCATAGATCCTGATCGTTACAGGGCAGCTCAATCATTACTTGCACAGACTGACTGTAATCTGATTCTGAGTGATGATGGCCTGCAACATTATCGACTGCCTAGGGATATTGAAATTGTGGTGGTGGATGGAGAAAAGGGTTTTGGCAATGGCCAGTGTCTTCCTGCCGGGCCACTTCGGGAACCTGTGGGTCGCCTGAGGTCTGTTGATTTTACTCTGGTTAACGGCAGCAACACCGGTCTTGTTATCAACAGAGCCTACCGTCTTGGTATAAAACCCAGGCAGTTAAGACATCTGGTTTCGGGTGATATTTGTGACGTTACGGTGCACGAAAATACAGAAGGTGAGGCAGAGGGCTTTGAGCTTTCCCAGTGGCAATATGGTAGAAAGATCCACGCCGTTGCCGGTATTGGCAATCCTCATCGATTTGTAACTACACTGGAACAGTTAGGCTTTGATGTTCAACTTCATGCCTGGCCCGATCACCATAACTTTGATGGTGATGAATTATTATTTGACGATACGTTGCCAGTGATCATTACGGCTAAAGATGCCGTAAAGTGTCATGGGTTAGCTCATGATAACGTGTGGGTGCTTGATATTACTGCCGTGCCAGAAGCTGAATTTCTTGAGAAACTAACCGATCGCGTTTCTCATCTGAACAAAACTATTTAACTGAAAATATTTAAAAAGAGTCGTTAGATCGCCATGGATTTTACCGTTGTCATTCCCGCCCGTTTTTCATCTACTCGTTTGCCGGGTAAACCGCTAAAAGATATCGCTGGAAAGTCTATGATTCAGCGTGTTTACGAGCAGGCAAATAAAAGTAATGCCACACGTGTACTCGTGGCCACTGATGATCAACGCGTTGCGGATGAAGTCATCAGTTTTGGCGGCGAGGTCTGTATGACCTCGGCGGAGCATCAGTCGGGCACCGACCGCTTACAGGAGGTGGCCAGCCAGTATGGTTTTACCGACGATCATATTGTTGTCAATGTCCAGGGGGATGAGCCTTTAATTCCACCTAACGTGATCAACCAGGTAGCTGAGAACTTAAGCCAGTACCGGAGTGCAGGTGTATCAACACTCTGCGAACCTATCGAGAGTGACGCTGATTTCGCTAACCCAAATATTGTAAAGGTGGTCGCAGATCATCAGGGGATGGCGCTGTATTTCAGCCGTGCACCCATACCCTGGCCACGCGACCACGATAACCACCAAGTCACAGGTATGTCTCCAACGATCCAACCAATGCGACATATAGGCATTTATGCCTATCGGGTGGCGATGTTAAACCATTTTATTCATTGGCCCATTGCACCGATTGAAGCCATTGAATGTCTGGAGCAACTTCGATTCATGTGGAACGGTGAGCGTATCCATGTAGCTCAGGCTGAGGCGCTTGTGCCTGGCGGTGTGGATACCGAAGCTGATCTACAGCGCGTGATCAGCCTGCTGGAAGCGGAGCAACATTGATGCCTGTGAAAATCTTATTTGTGTGTTTGGGTAATATTTGCCGGTCTCCTACCGCGCACGGAATTTTCGAGAGTATGGTTGCTGAATCAGGTTTGCAGGATATGATTTTTGTTGATTCGGCGGGCACTGGTGACTGGCATATTGGCAAATCTCCAGATCCAAGGGCAAGCGGTGCTGCATTATCGCGGAACCACGACCTCAGCCATTTGCGAGCCCGTCAAGTTCGACCGGAGGATTTTCAGGAGTTTGATTATATCCTGGCCATGGATAACCAGAACCTTTGGGATCTTCAAGCATTGGCACTACCAGAATTTAACGGGCATCTTGGTCTATTTCTGGATTTTGGTACCAGTGGCCTACAGGAAGTTCCCGATCCTTATTCTGGTGGAGAAGAGGGGTTTGAACTCGTTCTCGATCTGGTCGAGAACGCATCCCGGGGACTGCTTGACCACCTGCGAGACCAATTGAACTGATGTTGAACGTTCAAGAACAGGTTTCTCTCAAGCCATACAACACACTTGCACTACCGTCATTGGCGGAGTATTTCTGCCGAGTGAATAGCGACGAAGGGTTGTCTGAAGCGCTGGCTTGGGCTGGAAATCATCGATACCCCGTCACACTACTCGGTGGTGGGAGCAATGTCGTACTCGCCGGTAATCTATCGGGACTTGTGGTTCAAATGGCTATTCCTGGTGTTGAGCTCATTTCAGAAAAACATCACCTGCGACGTATTAGAGTCGGTGCGGGTGAAAACTGGCATCAATTGGTTGTGCATGCCCTAAACCAAGGCTGGTTTGGTCTGGAAAATTTGTCGCTCATTCCCGGGCTGGTTGGTGCGGCCCCGGTGCAAAATATTGGTGCCTACGGTGTTGAATTGAGCGAGCGTTTTCACTCCCTTGAAGCCGTGCATCTCAACACCGGAGAGCGGCACGTGATGTCGCGTTCCGACTGCAAATTTGCCTATCGAGACAGTTTTTTTAAGGGGCAGGGGCGTGATCAATTTGCGATTACCGCCATCACCCTCGAGCTGTCCTCCAAGCCCGACCTTCATATTGAATATCCCGCATTACAACAGGCCATAGACGCGTTGCCCGAGGCTGAATTAACGCCAAAAAGGGTGTCTGATATTGTCTGTGATATTCGAAGAGGTAAACTTCCTGATCCGGATGTTATTCCCAATGCCGGGAGTTTCTTTAAAAATCCGATTGTCAGTAGTGAGGTGGCCGCTAAATTAAAGCACCACTACCCTAAATTAGTTAGCTATTCTCTAGATGAGAACCGTGTAAAACTGGCTGCAGGTTGGCTCATTGATCAAGCGGGCTGGAAGGGCTTTGAGAGAGATGGTGTCGGGGTTTATAACCAGCAATCATTGGTGTTGATTAATATGGGTGGCTCGTGTGACGCACTGATGTCACTGGTCGTTGATATTCAATCGTCAGTGATGAGCAAGTTTGGTATCACTCTCGACATTGAACCCCGCGTCTATCGCTAATTGATTCCCTTCAGTTAAGTCGTTCTATTTAAGTTCTTTTCTCAGTAACCCAAACTAAAAAATAATACAGAATTACAACAAATAACCTCTCGAGCTTCTATTCTATAGCCAATAAAAAGCGTCGGTGATAGTCTTTCAATAGAAATAGGGATAGCGAGTGTATGACTGAAAGACAAGCACTGAAAACAGTCTTGGTTGTGGACGATCACGACTTGATTCGGCTGGGTATCTGTCGACTACTAGCCGAGGTGCCCGGTATCACGGTGGTTGATCAGGCCTCAAGTGGCGAGGATGCCGTGTCACTGGTTAGAAAACTAAGGCCTGATATCGTGTTTATGGATATTCGCATGCCCGGTATTGGCGGATTGGAGGCGACCCAGCGGATTCTCGCGCAAAATTCAGATACCAAAGTAATCGTCGTCAGTGCATTTAATGATGAGGTTTATCCAGCCACACTGCTGAAAGCCGGTGCCGCTGGATATATTACTAAGAATACCGATAGCGATGAGATTAAGGTGGCGGTGAAAACAGTGTTGTCTGGGAATGTTTATATCAGCCCCCAGTTGGCGCAAATGCTGGTTATCAACGGGCTATCCAACCACACCAAATCCCCCTTGTCCGAACTGTCTCAGCGTGAATTACAGATAGCGGAGTTAATCACCAGAGGTAAGCGTGCCAATGACGTGGCTGAGACGTTGAGTGTTAGCCCCAAAACGATCAATACCTATAAATATCGAATTTACGAAAAACTGGGTGTGACTAATGATGTTGAGCTTACGTTGGCGGCTGTTAAATATGGTCTGGTCGATCCTTCGGAAGTTATATAACGTTGCCCATTTCAATGCGTTGATATAACCCTTTATATCAGCCCTTTTATTTAACCCAGTGTAGAATGGCGCTTATGCCATTTGATCATCAATCATTCCTTAAACAGTTGACCCAGCGGCCCGGCATCTATCAGATGTTAGGCGAGGGGGGCGCACTGCTTTACGTGGGAAAGGCTAAAAACCTTCGCAAGCGCGTGGCCAGCTATTTTAGAAATACGGGGTTGTCGCCCAAGACCGAGGCCCTGGTTCGTCGTATTGCCGATATTGAAGTGACCGTTACTCAAACTGAAGTTGAGGCGCTGTTATTAGAACAGAACCTGATTAAGCAGAATCATCCTCCATTCAATATTTTGCTGAGAGATGACAAGTCGTACCCGTATATTTTTCTCTCCGATCAAGATACCTACCCCCGGCTCGCTTTTCACCGTGGCAGCAAAAAAAAGAAAGGGAGCTATTTTGGGCCATTTCCCAGTGTCCATGCTGTCCGTGAAAGCATGAATTTTTTGCAGAAAACTTTTCAGGTTAGGCAGTGTGAGGACAGTTTTTTTAAAAATCGTTCCAGGCCCTGTTTGCAGTATCAAATCAAGCGTTGCACCGGCCCCTGTGTCGAACTTGTCAGCCCCGGGGCATACCAGCGGGATGTTCGGCATACTCGTATGTTTCTCGAGGGAAAAAGTGACAAGCTGATTCGTGAACTACAGGCGGACATGGATGCAGCCTCCGAACAATTAGCCTTTGAAAAGGCGGCCGTACTTAGGGATCAACTGACGGCACTGCGAAAAATTCAAGCCGAGCAGGTGGTTGAATCGGGCAATGGCTGTATTGATGTATTGGCTGCCGCACTGGAGGGCGATCAGGGTTGTATACACGCCCTTTATATTCGCGAGGGTCGCATTCTAGGCAGTCGCAGTTTTTACCCCAAGGTACCGCTGGCAGTAGATCCTGCTGAAGTGCTCGACAATTTTGTCCCCCAATACTATTTGCGAGAGGGTGCGCGTGGCGATTTTCCAAAAGAGATCGTCGTCAATCAAAAACTGGCCGACAGCGAATTGCTGATGTCGGCCATATCGACAGTGGCCGGTAAAAAAGTACTGTTGAAACACCGTGGCCGAGGCACCCGTGCAAAGTGGACAGACTTGGCAGAGCGAACGGCACAACAAAATCTCAGCAGTCGAATTGCCTCGAAGCAAAACATCGTGCAGCGGTTAGAGTCCTTGCAGGAATCACTGGGGCTGGATGAACGACCCGAGCGATTGGAGTGTTTTGATATTAGCCATAGTAGCGGTGAAGCAACCGTGGCATCCTGCGTCGTGTTCGATAGCAATGGCCCATTGAAATCTGATTACCGCCTCATGAACATTCAAGATGTGACTGCCGGTGATGATTATGCCGCCATGGAGCAGGCGTTAACTCGTCGCTATACGCGACTGAAGAAGGGTGAAGGAAAATTGCCCGATATACTGTTGATCGACGGCGGCAAAGGTCAGCTTCGAGAGGCTGTGGCTGTCTTGGTAGAACTCGGCATTGTCGGTGTTCAAATTGTTGGTGTGGCCAAGGGGAAAACCCGAAAGGCAGGTTTTGAAACCTTGCTACTATCCCAGCATATCGACGGCTGTGATAGCGAGGTCGAATTGGAAGTACAGGCATCCGCGCTGCTACTGATCCAACAGATCAGGGATGAGGCACATCGCTTTGCAATTACCGGGCACAGGCAGCGTCGCGATCAAAAGCGTCGAACCTCAACACTGGAAGGCATCGATGGAGTGGGGCCAAAACGCCGTAGAGAGTTACTAAGGTTCTTTGGCGGTGTAAAAGAAGTAGAGCGGGCATCCGTTGCCGAGCTAATGCGCGTACCCAGTATTAACAAGAAAGTGGCGGAGACTATTTACACTGCTCTCCACAATGAGTAAGTTTAACCTGTTGTAACCAAGGCACCGTTGTATTCATCTTATGTGGAATCTACCCAATATACTGACACTTATGCGGATCGCTCTGATCCCAATTCTTATCACGGTTTTTTACCTGCCGTGGGAATGGCATCATATCGCCAGCGCAGCCATTTTTGGGGTTGCCGCAATCACAGACTGGCTCGATGGCTATCTGGCTCGAAAACTGAATCAATTTACCCCATTTGGTGCCTTTCTCGATCCGGTGGCGGATAAGTTAATTGTCGCCGCAGCACTTATTCTATTATTGGAGACACATCCAACGCCTTTGTTTGCATTGCCAGCCATTGTGATTATCAGTCGAGAAATTGTTATTTCAGCACTGCGTGAATGGATGGCCGAGTTGGGTGCCCGCACCAGCGTGGCCGTATCCTATGTAGGGAAAATCAAAACCACCCTGCAAATGATCGCCATTGCCGTATTATTGGCGGTAGATCCCGTGGCCTATCCGGTATTCGACCAGTTTGGCATTGGGCTGTTATATATCGCAGCATTGCTCACATTATGGTCAATGGTTATTTACCTGAAAGCTGCCTGGCCGGAGTTTTCCCGAGTGCCGCAAACCGCGAGTGAAAAGGACGGAGTTTAAAGCGACAGTCGGTATAGCGGCTAAATAGTAACCAACCCCAGAGAATCAATGGATACTTGCTATTTAATCGACAAAATACCGTTCTTCACTCTGTTCTTTGAAATTCTCGTCGGGTACAATCCTGCCCTCAAAAGGCGCGGTGGCAGAGTGGTCATGCAGCTGACTGCAACTCAGTGTACGCCGGTTCGATTCCGACCCGCGCCTCCATATTCTTGACGTAAATCGTCACACTGTTATTACAGTGAAAAAGCCAGCACTCTGTGCTGGCTTTTAATTAAAAAAAACAGTACAAAAGTAGTCCATCCCCACAATGCCCGGATGGCGAAATTGGTAGACGATGAGCAGGATGCTCGAGTGTCGCGTAAGGCAGGAGCCGAAAGCGACCGCAAGGACCAGCACAACGTGCTGGCATCTACGAAAGAAAGAAGAATAATAGTCCATCCTCACAAAATGCCCGGATGGCGAAATTGGTAGACGCAAGGGATTTAAAATCCCTCGACTTAACGGCCGTGCCGGTTCGATTCCGGCTCCGGGCACCATCTCACTATCATAATAAGTTTTAATTTCTATCAAGCTTACATACAACTGGATCATTTACTTATATCCGAGTAATGAATCTGGTGGCGCACTTTTGAAAAAATAACCATTCCAACTCTTTAACTGAGCCAAGTTGAATCTCACAAATCTTGCATCCATACTCAATAGCAGTGACTCTAATTGTAAATTTGTCTTATTGTTTCTTTAGTAAGGAGAACTTCATGAAATCTTTAGTCAAGTTATTACCTGTTCTGGTTTTAGTGGCAGTCACAGGTTGTGCAAGTAATTCATCGGTAGACGAGGTCAGGGCAATGGCCGAGGAAGCTCAGCGTTCAGCTGATGCTGCAAATAGAACAGCCGATGCGGCAATGAAAGCTGCTGCCAATGCTCAAAGTACCGCTGATGCAGCACAAAAATCAGCGTACGAAGCCAACGAGAAAATTGACCGGGCTTTTAAAAAGGCAATGGAAAAGTAGTGTTTACTGAATCATATCCAGCCAGTTTGAGTGGTCTGACTGGATATGATTCTGGTAAAACTCAAAATCTGACAGTGAATGTGGCTCTGTTCCCACAAGCACCGGTATTCCCGTAGCTTCTGAGAGCGCATTGTCGACCCTATCCCAGTCAATTAGCACTTCGGGCAGTTTCTGTTGTATCGACGTCAGCTTGCTGACAACACCTGGCCGGTTTCCCTCGTGTACCACGCCATCGAGTTCCAGAGGGTGATGCACTTCCACATAGAGCTTCTCGTCTTTCCAGCCAACTTTGTAAGGCTGGTTGACGATGGTTACCAGCGTATTAACCGACACGAGGTTATAGAGTTCTTCAATATGTTCTGGGTACATACGAATACAGCCGTGGGTGACCTGCATGCCGATGCCAAAGCGTTTGTTTGTGCCGTGGATAAAATAACTGGGAATAGCCAATGCCAGTAAATAGTCACCCAGGGGGTTGTTTGGGCCGGCGGGAACGACTTTGGGTAGGAAATCACCTCGGGCGGCGTGTTCCGCACGTATGCTTTTGGGGGGATACCAGGGCGGGTGTTCAATTCGCAGGGTGACACGGGTTACAGTCAGTGGTGTCGCCCAATCCCTGCGACCCACGCTGATGGGATAAACAGTTACTGTATTGTTGTTTTGTTCATCCTCGCGGTAAAAGAAAAGGCGCATTTCCGCCGTATTGATGACAATGCCTTCTCGAGGCGCATCCGGCAAAATCAAATTGAATGGCAATAAAACCCTGCTGCCGTTATCAGGAAGCCAGTTATCGACACCCGGGTTCGCTGACCGGATCATGTTGTATCCCAATTGATATCTTACCGCGACATCAATCAGCGTCTCCTCTCTTGATACGTTGGTACTGATGTTGCGGCCAACCAGATCGGAGTTTGTCTCTGATGTCAGGATATGCTGATTCTGAGCTAGGCAGGGAAAACAACTAAGACCAAATAACAGGAGCCCAAGGACGCCAGCTCTTTTGATGGGCTTCTGAATTGGTCTGCAGGCGATGTTAGGGAAGAATATCAATAGGTGTACCTGGCTTGATGGCCAACCAGATTTCATCCATGTCCTCATTGGTCACCGCAATACAGCCATCGGTCCAGTTAAATTTCTGAATCAGTTCATGAGGCAACGTCGTATTATTTGGCATGCCATGAATCATAATCGAACCTCCGGGAATAGCCCCAATGTCTGAGGCCCGCTTGATATCCTGCTTATTAGGATAGGAAATATGAATGGCCTTGTAAAAATCACTTTTTTCATACTTAAAGTCCAGAATATAACTCCCCTCTGGAGTCCGCTCATCGCCAACATGCAATTTGTGCCCACGCGGTCTGGGCCCCAAAGCGATGGGATAGGTTCGGTACTTGATCCCATCCCGAAGCAAATAGAGCGCTCTTTCCGACTTGTCGACTAGCACGCTGTCGGCAAGAAACGGCTCATCAGAGATTGCCTGCTGGCACATCAACAAGCCGATAAATAAAGCTTTGTACATGATAAGTTAACTCGCTCCAGAACATAGCCCTACAGTGAAATCCTGAATACTAATAATCTATCAATATAGCGCTGGGTTACATTGAATTCTGAAAATAAGCTTAAAAATCTATTCCTGCATAGAGTCTACTTGTAATAAATAGATGTTGATCGAGTCGGCAACTCGGCTACTGGTATAA
>DFBC01000095.1:2232-8177 GCA_002367235.1 Cellvibrionales bacterium UBA3090 | reverse complement strand
ATTCTATAGGTTCATGAAAAATAAAAGGGATGTAAGTTTATGAAATGGGTCTTTGATAGTATTTCACGTGGATTGATGGCGACATTGATGGTGGCGTCGTTATTGGTTCCATCCGTTAGTTTTGCCGCAGTGTCTGATGAAGCACCGAGTACTGGTGAAATGGTTGCCGATGCTTTGGTGGTTCGTCCTCTAATGCTTGTGCTGACGGTCGCTGGGACTGGCTTGTTTGTGGCTACTTTGCCATTTTCACTCGCGGGCGGTAACGCGGATGAAGCGGCCAGTGCACTGGTTGTTGGGCCGGCAAAAACTACTTTTGTTCGTTGTCTGGGTTGTCGTCAACCGGTCAATCCAGAATAGCGCGACAATTTAATTAGCTGAAGAGCTTGTTACGATATTGGCTCTTTTGTATTTTTTTGCCTGTTAAAAATAGGGCTGCGGGTGTAATGATTATTTGTTGACGGGTCGCTGTGTTGTTGGACTTCGTCCGAAATAAAAAGGGATCGGTTGTGGTGATCCCTTTTTATTGATGAGTGACAGCCAGTTTCGTAGACCAACAGGTAACTGTTTCAGTACTTAAAACACGGTGTCTGTCTAGGGTAATTCAACATTGTGGTAAACCTGTTGTACGTCATCCAGGTCATCCAGCATGGCTAAAAATTTGTCGAACAATTCGATATCGTCGCCGTTCAACGGGGTGAAATTGTGGGCAATAAACTGTATTTCATCAACTTCGAAGTCGAGTTCACCACAGCTATCCAGTAATGCCTGTTTCGCCTTAAAGTAGTCGGTATGTGGCGCGAATACAGTAATTTTACCGGCTTCATTTTCAATGTCGGTGACATCAACGTCGGCCTCCATCAATGCTTCTAGCACCGTATCTTCGTCATCGTGTTTAAAAACAAAGATGGCCGAATGATCGAACATGTGGCTAACGCTGCCCTGAGTACCAATTTTGCATTTGGTTTTAGTAAAGGCCTGACGAACATCACCAAAGGTCCGATTGGGGTTATCGGTTAAGCAGTCAATGATGGCCATGCTCCCACCGGGACCATAGCCTTCATAACGTGCAGGTGAATAATCTTCACCGCCGCCGCCTTTCGCCTTATCAATAGCTTTATCGATGACATGACCCGGCACCTGATCCTTTTTAGCCCGGTCGATCAAGCTGCGCAGTGCCAGGTTGCCTGAGGGGTCAACACCGCCAGATTTTGCGCTAACGTAGATTTCACGCCCATAGCGGCTATATACCTTGGCCTTCATGTCAGAGGTTTTTGCCATTGATTCTTTGCGGTTCTGATAGGCTCTGCCCATGCGGCTAATGCTCCGTTGCGATAATAAAAAACGCGATTTTACTGATAACGGCGCTGTTTAGGAAACAGGAATGACAATTGATGGTGAATCGAATCGGTAATTTCCCGTATTACAAACCGAAGAGCAGCCCGTAGCTAGCGAAGATCATTCTTAATGTTGTGTCAGAGCGTTGTGCTATTAGGATTGATAAATGCCGATATGAAGGCTGTTTTGAGGGCAGAGGACAGGTTGTTGTGCTGGTGGGAAGACAACAAGGGACTACGTGTGTCGTCCCTTGTTGGTGTCATTTAGCTGATATCTAGCGTCACCTGCTAGATGTCGTCGTAAAGTTTTTCTTCTGGCATTGAATTGAGCATGGCTTTGAAATAGGTCGTAGGAATCATAATTTTATCCACCCGATTCCCCGAGATGGTCAGGTCTAGCCCCATGGTTGCACCATCAAAGAAAAATAGAAAACTGAGCGGAATGGCTAATCGCTCTTCATAGCGACAGGCTGCGTTACCCTCACATACATTTTCATTTTTTGACAGTGTCACAAGCGGTAGCTTATTGCCCTGTTTGTTGACGGCATCGGCATAGGAACGCCAATCTGTGTCGTTGTATTGGGCGGTGATGTACAGGGCGTAATGGTCTGCCCCTTTGTGGTCGATTAGTCTGGTCAGGTAGATTTCAGAAAAATTGTCTGACAGGGACTTGGCAGAATTAGCAAAGTTGGGGCCGTAGGTGACTTCACCGTGTTCTTGGTCCAGCTTGTATTCGATTTGCTTTGAGATGTCTTCAACCGAGTTCCAGTTAATATCTGGCTTCGCTGGAGAGTCGGCCAAGGCTTGAAGTGTGCCAAAGGTAAAAAGAATAAGGGCCTTGATAACAAGTTTCATTAGATCACTCCATTATTATGGATTATTTATTAGGGCTTGGTGACAGGGCTTATCTCGTCGAGCCAGCGCTGCAATATCTGATATTGCAAATGATAATAGGTTCCCTGAGGCAGGCGAACTTTACGTTGAAAGCAAGCTATCTTGCAAACTTTACCGAAGTAGGTTGCAGCTAATCATTATGGTGAAGATATTCTATCGATAACGCGTCGGTGATCGCCGGTAGTTTTAGGTGAAGACGCTAAGATAGGCCCATTTACAGGCCTTGCCGTTTTATCGGGTAGCGGTCACAGGTTATAAGCTGTGCTAAAATGCGCTGCTTATTTTGTGGCTACAAGCAGTTCGATATAACAGAGGGTTGTATGACTGAAGACGTTTTAGAAGCTAATGAATATATCGTCCGGACATTTCCTGTGGGGCCGTTACAGTGTAATTGCACCGTTATTGGCGACCCTGTCAGTAAGAAGGCGTTGGTGGTCGATCCCGGTGGCAATGCCGAGGTTATCCTGGCACTGCTGGCTGAGCTGGAATTAAAGGTTGTCGCGATTATCCATACCCATGCTCATCTCGACCATATTCTTGCTGCTGGTGAGATTAAAAGCGCTACCGGGGCACCTATTTATCTGCATGAGGGCGATATGTTCCTGTGGAGTGGTATTGAGGCACAGTGCAAGATGTTTGGTGTTCCCAATACGTCCCTGCCAGACCCCGATCATTATCTCAACGATGATCATGACTTGGGTTGCTGCGGTGGGGTGGCAATTCATACGCCAGGCCATACTCCCGGTTCCACCAGCTTTTGGTTTGAAGAAAGTAAAACGCTGATTGCCGGTGATACCTTGTTCAGGGCCGGTATCGGTCGTACCGACTTGCCTGGTGGCAATCAACAGCAGATCATTTCGTCGATTCGAGAGCGGATTTATTCGCTAGATGAGAATGCGACCGTTATTACAGGGCATGGGCCATCGACAACGATTATGAGCGAAAAGCAAAGTAATATGTTTGTCCGTGCCTGATTCCGTTGTCTGTAAGCACGGAGCAGATAGTATTAGCCAAGCAATTTTAGTGGGTGGGGAGCGAGAATGAGGCAACAAATTTTAACCATGCTGGATCTACAGGAAGCCATGAACAGCAAGGTCAATGATAATTGGGCCAAGATGGGATTTTCCTGGTACAGGGCTATCTGGATAGAGTGTGCTGAGTTGCTTGACCACTATGGCTGGAAATGGTGGAAGAAACAGACCCCCGATGAAGATCAGGTCAAGCTTGAGTTGGTCGATATCTGGCATTTTGGCCTGAGTATTCTGTTGCTTGAATCGGATAATCGCGATGACATCGCCATTGCTGTTGAGCAGGGGCTTGCCAAGGCTCGGCCCTCCGGTGATTTTCCCGCAGATTTGGAGGAGTTCACTCGCGCTACATTAGAAACCAAGGGGTTTGATGTTCCAGGTTTTGCCACACTGATGGCGGGTATTGATCTTTCCTTTGATGAACTCTATACCCGCTATGTGGGTAAGAATGTACTTAATTTCTTCCGCCAGGATCATGGTTATCAGGATGGTAGCTACAGAAAACAGTGGCATGGAAAGGAAGATAATGAGCATCTGGTCGAGGCTGTGGCTGCGTTGGATCACAGCAGTGTTAGCTTTAAAGACGACTTGTACCAAGTCCTTGAGCAACGTTATGCCATGTGCTGATTGACGGGCTTTCTTACAGTTTGCAGGGCGACTAACGCCCGACGATCAAAGTCTTTGGGAGGCCGATTTAAAAGCCTTACAATGGCCCGCATCGACCCTACTAACCACTTGTACCGATAGCCAGTAATTACAATATGACCGATTTTTCTCGTAAAGAACGACTTGAGTTTAATAAGCTGCACAAGCGCTTGCGTCGCAATGTGGGCACAGCCATTGCCGACTACAACATGATCGAAGAGGGTGACAAGGTCATGGTCTGTCTGTCTGGCGGCAAGGATTCCTACTGTATGCTGGATATTCTGCTGAACTTGCAAAAAACAGCACCGATTTCCTTTGAAATAGTGGCGGTTAACCTCGATCAAAAGCAGCCGGGGTTTCCCCCGGAAGTGTTACCCGAGTACTTGAACCGAATAGGTGTGCCATTCCATATTCTGGAGAAGGATACCTACAGTGTCGTAACCGAGCTGATTCCTGAGGGGAAGACATACTGTAGTTTATGCTCGCGATTGCGACGTGGCTCCCTGTATGGGTTTGCTCAGCAAATCGGTGCGACCAAGATCGCTTTGGGTCATCACCGCGATGATATTATTGAAACGTTATTTTTAAACATGTTCTATGGCGGCAAGTTAAAAGCCATGCCGCCCAAATTACTGAGTGATGATAAAAAGAATATCGTCATCAGGCCGCTGGCTTACTGCAAGGAAGAAGACTTGGTTAGTTATGCTGAACTCATGGAGTTTCCAATCATTCCTTGTAACCTCTGTGGTTCTCAGGATGGCCTGCAGCGGCAGGTTATCAAGGAGATGTTGGTACACTGGGAGAAAGAGTATCCAGGCCGTATGGAAACCATTTTTGCTTCAATCAAAGGCGTTGCTCCCTCGCAATTGGCTGATACCGACCTGTTTGATTTCGCTGGACTGAAAATTGAGAGAGAGGAACGGATCGGTATGGTTAATCTGTGGGATGCGGCTACAGAGACTGTGCGTGAGTCTGTATGATCCCTCATAGCGTCGCTTTCGATACCCTGTGGATGACCTTATAATGAATTTTCTCCAGCCGGATATTGCCCCATGAGTTATCAGGTTCTTGCCCGTAAGTGGCGCCCTCGAAATTTCAAAGAAATGGTTGGCCAAGAGCATGTTTTACGCGCATTAGTTAATGCCCTGGACCATGACCGTCTCCACCATGCGTACCTGTTTACGGGTACTCGAGGGGTTGGTAAAACAACGATTGCACGAATTCTTGCCAAGTGCCTGAATTGCGAAGCGGGGGTTAGTTCAGTTCCCTGTGGGGAATGCAGCGCTTGTACCTCCATTGCTGAAGGTCGCTTTGTCGACTTGATCGAGGTGGATGCGGCTTCCCGCACCAAGGTGGAAGATACCCGTGAGCTTCTGGAAAATGTCCAGTACGCACCGACAGTCGGTCGTTTTAAGGTATACCTCATCGATGAGGTGCACATGCTCTCCACCCACAGTTTTAATGCGTTACTTAAAACACTGGAGGAACCGCCGCCCCACGTTAAATTTTTGCTGGCTACAACCGACCCGCAGAAATTGCCGGTGACGATCCTGTCCCGTTGTCTGCAGTTCAACCTTAAAAATTTAAGCCCGGAACGTATTGTCGAACATTTACAATATGTGTTGGGCGAAGAGCAGGTGCCATCGGATGAGGCCGGGCTCTGGGCGTTGGCCCGAGCTGCCGATGGCAGTATGCGGGACGCCCTGAGTCTTACGGATCAAGCCATTGCCCACGGCGGGGGCAAGCTGACCGAAGTCGAAGTCGGCGCGATGTTGGGTTCTATCGATTTGACCGCTATTGCCGATATAGCCAGAGCGTTAGTCAATCGTGATGGCACAGAAGCTTTAGCCGTGGTTCAACGAATGGCCGAGCATGCACCGGACTACTCCGTGGCCCTGGGAGACTTGTTGTCTGTATGGCACCGGGTTGCTATCGCCCAGACAGTACCAGATGCCCTCGATAATCGTCACGGTGACTATCAGTTGATTCTCGAGCTGTCTAAGGCGTTGACCCGAGAAGATATTCAGTTGTTCTACCAGATTAC
>DFBC01000095.1:0-2107 GCA_002367235.1 Cellvibrionales bacterium UBA3090 | reverse complement strand
GAGGCAGCAGAACTCGTAAAAAAGTCTGAATCTGCCCCAGAGTTGGGCAGTGACACATCCCAAGCGTCATTGAGAGCCTTACCAGAAAAACCACGGGAGTCGCTGTCAAAGCAATCCGTTGTTAATGACGTTACACCGAACGAGTCTCAGGCATCGGAAATGCGCTCGTTTAACGATTACCCTGAAATGACACAGGAGGAGGAACCCTTATCCACCGAAGCTTTTCAGGCTCTCTCCCACGAGATACATCGTCATGAGAAAAATGAAGGGATAGTAGAAGAGGCCGGTGATGTCGTTTCTGCAGAAGCGGTTGTCGTGCCACCCGTAGAAGTAACAGCTGGGAACAGAGATAAACCATCGACAACCAGCGTAAGCAAAATACCGCTTCAGGAGGCTGACGCCAGTCGTTGGATTGATATCTACCAGGGGCTTTCCATCGGTGGTATTTTACAAAATACTGCGGCTAACCTGGTATTGCTCGAGGTCTCTGGTCACACGTTTCGATTTGAGCTGGATATTAACCACAGCTCATTGTATGAAGATAGTCATCAGCAGAGACTTGCCGATGTGTTGTCTGAATATTTTAACCAAGCGGTTGTCGTAGAGATTGAAGTCGGCACGGTTGCATCAGAAACACCGATGGCACACAGGGAAAGAACACGTGAAGAACGTCAGTGCGCGGCGGTGGACAGCTTAAAAAATGACCTTAATGTCCGCCAGATTATCGATGTTTTTGGCGGCGTTCTATTAGAAAATACAGTTAAACCTATAGATTAAATATATTTGGTAACATTATGGATATTAACGATTTAATGAAGCAAGCCCAAGGCATGCAGCAGCAGATGCAGCAAATGCAAGAAGCGGCCGCAAAGTCCGAAGTGACGGGTGAGTCCGGGGCTGGCATGGTGCAGGTTGTGATGAACGGCCGGCATGATGTGAAAAAGGTGACCCTCGATCCCAGCCTGCTATCCGAAGAAAAAGAGTTTCTTGAAGATTTACTTGCAGCAGCCGTGAACGATGCCGTCAGAAAAGTCGAAGAGGCTCAACGCAAACAAATGGAAAAACTAACTGGCGGAATGCAGATGCCGCCCGGTTTTCAGATGCCTTTTTAATGTGGCGTTGCAAAACGTTATCGAGACGTGTGTTATCACGTTGCCTATTGTTCTAATCACTGATGTTTATAACCTAAGAAGGTAGCGTTGTGTTCGGCCCACTAATTGATGAACTGATTGACAGCCTTCGGTGCCTTCCCGGTGTTGGTCCCAAGTCTGCACAGCGCATGGCGCTGCACCTGTTGGAAAGACATAGAGATGGGGCTTTTCGTTTGTCCCATTCTCTAGCTCAAGCTGCAGAAAACGTGGGACGCTGCCAAAAATGCAGAACGCTCACTGAATCTGATATTTGCGTGGTGTGCGCGAATCCTCGGCGTGAAGCACATCAACTCTGTGTGGTAGAGACGCCAGCGGACTTGCTCGCTATTGAACAAAGTGGTACTTATCGTGGTTGTTACTTCGTTTTATTGGGGCATCTTTCTCCTATTGATGGCATTGGCCCCGAGGCCATTGGCATCGACCAGCTGATGACGAGGTTAACCGATGAAGACATCTCCGAGCTCATTTTGGCCACCAACCTCACTGTAGAGGGCGAGGCGACAGCCCACTACATTAGTGAACGAGCAAAATCATTGAATGTAACGGTTAGCCGGATTGCCCACGGGGTTCCTATGGGTGGCGAGTTGGAGTATGTCGATGGTGGAACCTTGTCCCATGCCTTTACTAGCAGGAAACAACTGTAGACACCTATGAATATACCTGCTCCCATTCTTGTTACCACCAATGATGACCTTAAGACATGTGTCGATCAGTTGATTCAAGCCGATGCCGTTGCCATCGATACCGAATTTATGCGGACGGACACATTCTTTCCAATTTTAGGATTGGTTCAGCTGTTCGATGGCATATCTTGCTGGTTGATTGACCCACTGGCTGTAACAGATCTTGCTCCGCTAGGTGAATTACTAACGGCACCGACAGTTATCAAGGTATTTCATTCATCATCTGAAGACCTCGAAGTATTGCAGCATGTACTTGGTTGTGTGCCTCAACCG
>DFBC01000099.1 GCA_002367235.1 Cellvibrionales bacterium UBA3090 | reverse complement strand
CTTGAGCTTGTCTTTGTCCACAAGTATATGACCCCCTTATACTATAACGCAGAAGGCCGAAAAACGTTCGCTTATTCTGCTGCTTTTGGTCTCTCCACCTACAGGTTTCGGCTTCATATGACCTTCCGTCAACTTCGTTCAAAATACTTGTAATCTCTTTCTGATTCTCTGCACTACCTGAATGGTGATGAAATCCCGAATAAGATCAAAATTCAAAAAGAAAGGATAATTTGATTGTTGTAGTAGTTCTGTGGGGGGTGCTGTGCATAACAATTGCCTGTTTTGTTACCTCTAGAGTAACAATTCGTCAA
The DNA here is from genome assembly GCA_002367235.1 of Cellvibrionales bacterium UBA3090. Lineage (GTDB taxonomy): Bacteria > Pseudomonadota > Gammaproteobacteria > Pseudomonadales > Porticoccaceae > Porticoccus. The sequence goes on along the minus strand of DFBC01000099.1, from coordinate 3,515 downwards.
TTTGTTTAATGAGGGCATCAGCAGTTAAAGTTGATCGGGCTAATAGCCCAGAGGTCGTTGGTTCAAATCCAACAAAATACGAGGGTTGTGCCATTCCCCTTTGAGTATTATGGTTTCGCGGACAACCTTTGGCTTGGCACTACATAGTAATATGAGGCTGGCAGAGGTATTCCCCAAATCGAACAGGGTCGAGGTCAACTCCTCGACTTTATCTTTTTGCCTCTGAAGTAACAGTCCAAGCAGAAGTTACCCACTTCGGTTTGACTGCAGCGACCTTCACGCTAACTATCGAGCTAGCTATCTCTGTCAATGGTGGAGGACTGTCATTTACGATAAGCTGACATTATTTGTGTAGTTTCGTTATATAAAGTAGACGAAGCAACTATTTCGTGGCAGAGCTCCCGGCACGCTTGATAGGATATAATAGTCGGGACAGGTGCATGAATATAGGTAATCGTAAAAATATATCTAGGATAAACGAATATGAAACCCGGCTTTCTGATTTGTACGAGGAGTACTACGATAAGATTGCGCGTTATGTTTACGTTCATATCAGCAACAAAGAAGAAGCCGAAGATATTGCAGGGGAGGTTTTTTTGAAAGCACTGGAGTCTCTAAAGTCATATCGGGAACAGGGCGTTCCGATGCAGGGATGGCTGTTCCGTATTGCACATAACCTCACCGTAGACTATCTCAGAAAAATGAATAAGCGCAGGACAGTACCCATTGACTCAGTAGTGTTACAGGGAAACGATAATCCAGCAAATACGGCTGAGAAAAACATCGAGTTTGAGTGGGTTACCGAGGCTATGAGGCAACTCACCACAGAACAGAGAGAAGTTATCAACCTTCGTTTCTTTGGGGGACTCACTTCCAAAGAAGTCGGTGGTGTTTTAGGCAAGAGTGGTGGTGCAGTGCGCGAAATGCAGAGAGCAGCTATAGAAAAACTGCGTGGGATCATGGGAGTGGAAAGATGACTGAAGATTTTGACCGAATACTGGATGAGTGTATAGATCGCATTAACCGCGGAGATAATCTGGCAGATTGTCTGTCCGATTACCCAGCATATTCAGAAAAGCTGAAACCTCTGCTCCAGTCTATGCATGATGTTCAGAAGACCTACACTTTTACGCCGTCGGCGGATACCAAGAGAGCAGCCAGACAGAAGTTCCACGCAGCTCTGGGCAAACGACGGCAAATGACACCAGTTTTGTCATTTTTTAAGGTAATTCCCCGGCCTGCAGTCTGGGCGACAGTTGCAGTATTAGTCCTGGCTATCGTAGGTACTCTGGTGATACGACCTATACTCAACTCACCGACGCTGGTACCCAGCCCTGATGGTAATTTTGCTTTTCTTATCAGTGATGAGCCCAACGATATCGGTGACTTTGAAAGCCTTAACGTCACAATTTCCAGAGTGGGACTGCAGGCTGCGGGTTCAGTGAGACGGCTCGAGTTTACGCCGGAGACAAAAACTGTGGATCTCACTCAGCTTCAGGGAGAACACTCTCAGGAAATTTGGCGCGGTAATGCCCCAGCAGGGCAGTATTCACAGGTATACATCAATGTGAGCGAAGTCAAGGGCAAGCTAGAGTCAACAGGGCAAATTGTAGATGTGAAGCTGCCAAGCAATAAACTGCGCATATCGATGCCGTTTGAGGTTACAGTTGATACGGTTACCAGCTTTACCTTCGATATTACCGTAGTGGCGACCGGTAATAACGGAAAATACATCCTCAAGCCCCAGATCGGTAACAGTGGGGTCCGACAGGAGCAAAAGCTGCTCGAGTAAAAGCCAGTCTAAGGCAATGGGATAGACACGAGACAATATTTTCTGGCTATCCTGAGCGTGGATCTCGCACCCGCAATCAATCTCACCTGACACTTTTCTTGTTTTGTCGTTATTAATATTTAGAAGCAAGAACGATGCACGGAAAGGAGGAACAAACAATGAAAACTGGTGTTCTAATTGTAGCAATAGTGGCGGCTGTGGCCATGGTCGTAATGCTGGTGGGCGGCTATCCCGCACCTGAAACTGCGCAAGCCAAAGGAACTCTACAGATAATGGTTACTGATGCCCCGCCTGAAGAAGAAGTCACCAGCATAATGGTCACGGTAGAAAGTGTTGAAGTACATAAGGCTGCAGCTCAACAGGAGCAACAGCAATCAGCTACTAACTCCACAGATGAAAAAGCAGGCTGGCTGCCGCTGGATATTCTTGCCGGGAACGAGACGTTCGACCTTCTCCAAATCCAGGGAATTGAAGAGGTTCTGGCGGTTGCCGAGCTTGAAGCCGGTAACTATACTCAAATCAGGATGACGATAAGCAATGTGCAGGTTAGACTGGGTGACGGAGATCTTCAGGATGTTATCCTCCCGAGCGGCAAGCTGAAGTTCATCCATCCTTTTGATATTGTCGGAGGCCAGACAACAGCGCTCCTCTTTGATTTCGACGCCGAGAAATCAGTCAAGGTAACTGGTTCTGGTCAAATCATCGTCAAACCCGTGGTTAAATTGAGTGTGACGAAAGCCCAGAAAGTTGAGCCAGGTACGAAGCATATAAAGATTGCGACACCGCCTCTGCCGAACGGTGCTGTTGGTGTTTCCTACAATGCTACGCTTACGGCTGACGGGGGAACCACTCCTTACACCTGGAGCATCAACAAAGGGACTTTGCCAGCGGGGTTAAGTCTGGATTCAGGTACTGGAATTATTTCCGGAATGCCAACGACTGGCGGCGATTCTACCTTTACTGTAAAAGTATCTGATAACTCAACACCGGTAAAAAGTGATACCAAGCGGTACACTATTACGATTGGTGCCAGCGAGGCTTTGATCATTACAACTGTGAACATGGCGGATGGGGTAGAGCAGACTGCCTATAATGCCACCGTTTTAGCGTTGGGTGGTACACCACCATATACATGGAGCATTGCCGGTGGCAAGTTACCCGATGGGGTCATGATAGACACTGCAAGCGGAGTCATCTCGGGTACCCCGACCAAGAAAGGCAACTACAACTTCACCATACAGGTAAGTGACAACGGCACACCGGCTAATACCGATAGCCAGCAACTACGTGTCCGTATTGCAAAAGACTAATGACTTAAATGCGATTTAAGTAACATTCGACGAGATAGCATAAATCATAAAAGGGAAGGAAACTACGGGCGAGAAGTGAAAGGAGGCGGCATGATAAAAGGTATCATAGGATACAAGGTGTTGGATTATAAGAGCGTAGAGCCCATATTGATGAATCTCAGGTCGTATGCCACGGAATATCCAGGCTTCATTGGCGCTAAGATTCTCGTCAGCGAGGAGAATCACTCTGTCGGCGTAATGGTAAGCACGTGGGAGACGATGGAAAACTGGAGGACATGGGAAGGGTCAAAGGGAACGCTAGAATTGCTTCAGCGAGCTAGAACATCTGTGGCGCATCTATGACGGGGACGCCCAGAATGACGGCATACAGGACAATGCCCACAGTAGAGGCGACGCTAATAAAAGGATAGTAA
>DFBC01000045.1 GCA_002367235.1 Cellvibrionales bacterium UBA3090 | reverse complement strand
GACTTTGAGGATATTAATCCCATTGTCGGTGTTACTCAGAATATGAGAACCCAGGGTGTTCCAGCGGACGCGATGACGATCGACTGCCTGAAAAGTGGCAAACGCATCATCCTGATATCGCATGATGAACAGCCCAATCTTGTTCGTTATCAGTTTTCATTCAGGGAGAAGGATCCCACGGGGCAATTTGAACTTATCGAGCTGGAGAAGCTGACAGCCCAAATACTTTACGGGTGGATAGAGCGCTATTTCTCTGGCAAGACTAGTTGACCCTTACCGTGCCTGCGATGGATCCTTACAGTTATTGTTCTGTATCACAGAGCCTCTCGCATAAAACGTTATAGTCATGCTTTTAGGCGCTATTGTCTTTGCGCAATAAGTAGAGCATAAGGAGTATTAATATCAATATCACAGATTATGAATCCCTGTTGTCTGTCGCTGCACAGCAATCTGAGCCACAGCGTCTATTGTTTGTTTTTTTAAGAGCGTCCCTACCAGACGATCATGGCAAAGGCGAAGCAAACCGTTTTCATTCAGGCGAGGGGGGAGCATTGCAGCCCATCATGTGTGTTGATAAGTCCCTTGGTGAATTGAGCACCTTCGCTGCTCTTGTGGCTGAAGCCGAGAGGATCGACAAAGATTGGCAGCTAGTCCTGGTGGCGGGTCTTGCTGGGCGGAATGGTGTGCCCCCGACATCAGATGATGCCGAGCAGCCGTTAAAAATGATGTTACATGCCGTAGAAAATGGCGGTGACCTCTCAAAATATATGGCGTTTGACCGAGATGGCGTGCCTGTTCAGTTTGGGTAGCCGGTTTTCAATGATCCCTAATCTTCATCAGATGTCTTATAACCTATGATTTCATATTATCTTTCAGATATTGTTATTTTATTGATAGCGGCAGTCATCGCTGTCCCCATTTTTCAAATGATCAGGTTGGGGGCTGTTCCTGGCTTTCTCGTATCTGGGGTTATTGTCGGTCCGTCTGGATTTGGTTTGATCGATAATGTCAGTGAAATTGGATACCTTGCAGAAATTGGGGTCGTGCTTCTTTTATTTGTTATTGGTATTGAGCTCAAACCCTCTCGCCTCTGGTTGATGCGGCGATTAGTTTTTGGCCTGGGAACACTTCAAGTTTTATTGACGGGAATATTGTTAGGATTTCTTGGCCATTATTTATTTAATATTCCCTTGCGTGCCGCTACTTTAATTGGTCCTGGGCTAGCACTTTCTTCCACGGCGTTCGTACTACAACTTCTTACTGAACAAAAATTGCTTACATCTACTTATGGGCGCACTGCTTTTTCTGTGTTGTTACTGCAGGATCTTGCTGTTGTGCCTCTGTTGGCTTTAGTGCCTTTGTTGGCCCTGTCAGATCTCAGTGTTGGAAAAGATATTGGCTTTGCTTTGGCTGAATCTATATTGATTCTTGGGTTCATCGTAGTGGTTGGCCGCTATTTGTTGCATCCGGTATTACATCGCGTGGCTCTTTTAGGTAATTCTGAAGTGTTTACAGCTTCTGCCGTTCTTATTGTGCTTGGCACCGCGTTGGCTACAGAGCATATTGGGCTTTCTATGGCGATGGGGGCATTTCTTGCAGGGCTTCTTATATCAGATTCCGCTTATCGACATCAGGTGATTGCTGAAATCCAGCCTTTTCGAGGGTTATTGCTTGGCCTGTTTTTTATGTCGATTGGGATGTCATTCAACTTAAGTCTGTTGCTTGAGAACCCGCTTTTTTCATTTGGGCTGGTGGGCGCGTTAGTGATAACGAAAGCTCTGGTGCTTTTCCCGTTAGCCCGCTTGTTTGGTATCAAGACAAAAACTAGCCTTGCGGTTGCATTGGTGCTTGCTCAAAGCGGTGAGTTTGCATTGGTACTGTTCTCGCTAGCCTTTCAGGCCGATCTTTTTACCGAAAAGTTATTTCAGCATCTGCTACTCGTTGTGTTGCTTAGTATGCTTGTGACACCTTTGCTGGCGAATATCGCACGTCGCCTGACTAGAGAAAAAGAGGCGAAACCTCACGACGATGTTGAAATACCTGAGATGCCAATAGTTCTAGCTGGTTTTGGTCGAGTCGGGCATAGAATTGGTGAGATTTTTACCAAGGCAAAAATACCTTTTATAGCATTTGATTTCGATGCTTCAGTTGTGGAAAAAGAGCGAAAAAATGGCCATCAGGTTTTTTATGGTGATGTGTGTAATCCGAAGGTATTGAAAGCTAGTGGAGCCAGTGGCGCCACGGTTATTATTGTGACGCTTAATGATTCGGATGCGACAGAACGGCTGATTTCAACATTAAACAATATATACCCCAACACTCATATTTATGCGCGTGGGCATAGTATGAGTAAGTGCCAGGAATTACGAAAGTTAGGGGCGTCTGGTGTTGTATCAGAAAATGTTGAAACAAGCATGGAGTTGGCGCGGATGGCGTTGGAAAAAATAGGTTTTGATAATCTCAAGCGAGAAGACATATTGACAGATTTTCGTAGAACCTATTATGCCAAAATAGATGATGCCGCCAAGCCCAGAGTTAAAAATAACTAGATCTGGGCAACCGATGTCAATCATTCCTGTCTGGTGATTGGTCCGGACTATTTTTTATATCACCAAGTTTTCGCATACCAGTTATCATTATGACGTCGTATGGTTGGATTGTGGTTTTTTCGAGTCGTCACCAGCGCCATGTTTTCATGCCATTTTATGATTGTCTTGGCCATCGATATTAGGAGGTTCTATCATGGATCGACTGCGCTCATTTTTTATCTTAACCATTCTCGGCGGTTTAACGGTCGTGCTGCCTATTGCGTTGCTGGCACTCATTTTCCTGTGGATGTTTGGTTTGGTCGCGGATCTGATTCGGCCATTGACCGATGTGCTATCAGAGCAGGCTGCGATCAATGAGTTGCTGGCCATGTTGCTGGTGTTCGTGGCGATTCTCTGGCTCTGCTTTTTTATTGGCTTGCTGATCAGAACTCAGCTTGGTGGTTGGCTTCATGCAAAGGTTGATAATTGGCTGGTGAAATTGGCGCCGGGTTACCGAACCATTCGCGAGGTTGTGTCTCAGTTTCTCGGTGGTAGCGGTGATACTAACTTATTAAATGGTGAGCCAGCGCTGGCGCGCATTTTTGGGATGGATTGTTCCGTGACCGTTACGGCTATTGTGACCAGTCGTCACCCTGATGGCAGCTTCACCGTGTTTGTTCCCACTGCACCAATTCCCACCTCGGGGGTGATCTATCACTTGCCTGGTGAGTGTGTGGAGTTAATGCCTAATGTGTCGGTCGAAGAAGCAATGCGAACCATTATTGGCTGTGGTTCCGGCTCGGTTGAAATGTTGTCAAAGCGAGGTGAAAAAAAGGCGAGCTAGTTCTTTGCTCTTGTGATTATTAGCGCTTATGTCGTTTTAAATCGCGAATAATAAAGCGCCCTGGGTGTAGGGCCTGTCTTAAATCCAGCTCTAGCGGTGGCACCTCACTGCAAATTTGGCTGGCCAGTACTTCTGCACACATTGGAGTATAGCTTAGGCCCCGTGAACCGTGACCTATGTTGAGGTACAACCCGGGCCAAACTGAACCGGCTATGGGAATATGAGAGCGGGCGTTCTTTCTTAGTAAATCATAATCGCGTAGATAATCGTCCAACTTCGGGGCTGGCCCCGCGATAGGCAGGTAGTCGGGTGTGGTGCAGCGAAAGGCAGCACGCCCCGTCAGCGTGTTAAGTGCGTGGTTGCCAGTTGTCTCAATCAAGGTGTCGGCCATGCCTTGGTCGGTATTGGCCAATTGTTCCAGATTGGTGTGGTGATCACTGGTGCTAACTTCCGTCGAGGTTTCATGGAAGTTATACGTCGCCCCCAGCGTGTGAGTGCCATTTGTTGCTGGCGCGATATACCCTTCTCCGCAGAGTACAGTGCGTAACCGTGCACTTTCAATGGTGGCTGGCAGACTCGTTATTTGGCCGCGAATTTTCTTAAGCGGCAGGTGATTGGTCTGGCTGAATCGACCGCTATCAAACCCACAGGCAATGACCATTACCGGAGCAGAGGCTATGGCGTCGCCAGTATTCTCTTTTGCTTGCCAGTGGCCGTGTACATATGTGATGTTGGCGACCTCTGCCGTTTGAATTGTAATCAGGGGGTGCTCGGCGAGCATCTGGCAGACTTTCGGGGGGTTAATCCAGCCAAGCTTGGGGAAAAACAGTCCATAGGTGCTTGAGAGTGGCACTCCGGCAGCTTGAGTTAATTGTTCCCCTCTTAGTAATTGGACGAGTTCTTCGGGGAAAAGCTCGGCAATTTTCTGAAATTGTTGTTTGTCCTTCTCCGATTGTGGCAGTACCAGTACGCCACAGCGCTGTCCTGTTAATTTATTGAGGGCTGTTGGCTGGTCATCCAGAAATTTACTGTGATACCGGCTGGCATGTGACAGTGCGGCTAGCCCAAATCGTGCGAGCTGGGAGGCACCTGTCGAGAGCTTGGGGTACAGAATACCCTGCGGGTTTCCCGAGCCTTCCTTGCCGAGTGTTGGATGGCGCTCGATGAGGGTGACGGGAATGCCGCGTTCAGCAAGTGCACGCGCGGTCGAACAGCCGGCAATGCCACCGCCAAGTACTATGGTGGCCTCTGGCTTGTTAATAGTGGCGGCAAGGTACCAGGGAGGTTGGTGGCTTGAATTAAACGTGGCGGGTAGCCATTCTGATTCACAAACCTCTACGGTGGCAGGGTTTGCAAACTTGCCGTGGAGTATTTCCCGTTTGTTGTGGAGTCCGGGGTTTTTTTTAACCTCGAAGCCAACGGCGGTTAGTCCGGAGCGCACATTGCTCGCAGAAGTAAAGGTGCTAAATGTTGTACCAGAATCACTTAGGTCTGCAATAGTCTGAAACAGCTCGTCAGACCACATTTTGGGGTTTTTGGCAGGGGAGAACCCATCCAGAAACCATGCGTCGACAACTGGATTTCCCTGCTGGTGAAATAGTGGGTGGTCGCAGCCCTTGAGCGCCGAGAGCATCTGGTTGGCTTCACCAAACAAAAGCGTCAGTAGAATACGATTGTTTGCCAGCTTTAGCCGGTGGACGCCAGAAATAATGGGTGGATATAACTGAATTAATTCGTCAGCGAGGGCTTTGAGCTCCGGCCACAAATTCAATGCTTGCTTCAGATCGTTTTTAGAAAGTGGATATTTTTCTACGGAGACAAAATGTAGGCATGTGGTTTCTGAGTCAGAATCGGCAGCCAGATGATTTAACCAGGTTTGAGCGGTAACCAGAAAATTTAATCCAGTGCCAAACCCCGTTTCACCAATGGTAAATGTAGCGCTCGAGTGGTTGGCCCAGCGTTTGGGGAGCTCGTTCTGTTGTAAAAATACATAGCGGCTTTCTTCAATGCCGCCGTCACTGTTGAAATACACATCATCAAATGTAGTTGAAACAGGGTGTCCCTCGGTACTCCACCCGATGTCGGCATGGTGGAGAGTTGCAGGCAGTTGAGTTGACATGATGTGCTCTATTCGCTGTTGCTTAACCCAAACTCGTTGAGTACTTGTTGGCACCAGAGCTTGATTCGTTCATCGGTAAGTTCAAATTGATTTTCGTCGTCGATGGCTAGTCCGACAAACTGCTGTTGATCGGGGGTAAGAGCCTTTGATTCGTTAAACTCAAATCCCTCCACGGGCCAGTAGCCAACCATTTTTGCACCCTGATTACAGGCTTTAGCCCAAAGATAACCCATTGCATCCAAAAACCATTCTGGATAACCCACCTGATCACCCAGCCCAAATAATGCAACGGTCTTGTCAGTGAGATCCAGTGTGTCGATGTCGTCCCAGATATTTTCCCAGTCTTCTTGTAGCTCCCCATAGTCCCAGGTGGGAATACCCAGTATTAGATAGTCGTATTCTTCCATGGTGGTGACAGGTTCGTTCGCGACGTTGTGGATATCGACTAGTGACTCCCCCAATTCTATGCGGATTTTTTCCGAGACCATTTCTGTATAGCAAGTAGATGAGCCATAAAATAATCCAATAAGTGCGTGCTTGTTGTTGGGTGAGTTGCTCATGGTCTGGGGCGTTAATTGTCTCGATTAATCAAAGTATCTGGAGATTATACGGTAGCTTTGGGGTGGGAGGGCTAGACTGCGCCCTCGAAGTCCAGTTGTCGCCAGGCTTCGTAGACAATTAATGCCACCGTGTTGGACAGATTAATACTGCGGCTCTCAGCCTGCATGGGGATGCGTAATACTCGATCTGGTGGAAGGGCTTGGCGGAAGTCTGATGTCAGGCCACGAGTTTCCGGGCCAAATACCAGCGTGTCACCTGGCTTAAATGCGATGTCCGTATAGCGAGTTTGGCCTTTGGTGCTAATCGCGAATACCCTGTCTGGCTTTTCAGTGTCTACAAAGGCAGTCCAATTGAGGTGAACCTTGGTATCTTGCCATTCCCGGTAATCCAGCCCCGCTCGGCGCAGACGTTTATCATCTAACTCAAAACCTAATGGTTCGATGAGATGGAGTGCAAACCCAGTATTGGCGCATAGCCGGATGATATTGCCAGTATTCGGTGGGATTTCAGGTTCAAACAGAACGATGTTTAGCATAGACACAAGTTATCTGGTTATGAGTACATATAAATTTCTCTGCGGTATGATGCAGCTTGAGTTGTCAAATGACCAGCGTTGGTCTGCATGTAGCATGTTAATGGCGACGATTAACCGTGTAGATATCCCGGGACTTAATGGTTAGGCGAAGTAGTTAGGAGTAGTTATGGGAAGCCCCACTAAAGAAAGTAGTCTTGAGCATTTTAAGGCTCATCATCATCCCCACCTGATTGCTAAACGGTTGGCTGACGGGCCGGATTCTATTTATCTCAAAGAATTTATTTACGGTGCTGTGGATGGCGCCATTACAACGTTTGCCATAGTAGCGGGTGTAGCGGGTGCCGGAATGTCGGCCGGTGTGATTATTATTCTCGGTTTTGCCAATTTGCTGGCCGATGGTTTCAGTATGGCTGTGAGTAATTTTCTTGGTACACGTGCAGAAAACCAGCACCGGGTTAAAGTTCGGCAAATGGAGTTGGATGAAATCGAAAGATTCCCGGAGGGCGAGGCAGAGGAAGTGAGGCAGATTTTTGCCATGAAGGGGTTTGAAGGACAACTGTTGGAGGATGCGGTGGAGGTGATTACCTCCGA
>DFBC01000147.1 GCA_002367235.1 Cellvibrionales bacterium UBA3090 | reverse complement strand
TTTGCCGCAGTGTTGCTGGCGGGGGTGATTCAAATTCTCGCTGGGGTGTTTCATCTGGGTAAATTTATCCGGTTGGTTCCCTATCCGGTGATGCTGGGGTTTGTAAACGGTCTGGCTATTGTGATCTTTTTGGCTCAGTTGGGGCAGTTCAAAGTACCCGATGCCTCGGGCGCGCTAACATGGATGCAAGGTGGGTCGCTGTACCTGATGCTGGTGCTGGTGGCGCTGACCATGGCGATTATTCACTTTTTACCGCGCCTGACCAAAGCTGTACCGGCATCGCTGGCGGCTATTGTCGTGGTGACGTTGTTGGTTCATGGTCTCGATCTGGAAACCCGAACGGTGATCGATTTTGTTCGCGGCATGTTGCCAGAGGCTGAGCGGGCCACGGCGAGCCTGGAAGGTACCTTGCCGAGCTTTGCTATCCCCATGGTGCCGTTTACGCTGGAGACACTGGAAATTGTCGGCCCCTATGCGGTTATTTTGGCGCTGGTTGGTTTGATTGAATCGCTGCTGACCCTGTCGTTAATCGATGACCTTACTAATACCCGTGGTCGGGGAAACCGAGAGTGTATTGGCCAGGGCCTGGGTAACGCCATTAATGGCTTTTTTGGCGGCATGGGTGGTTGCGCCATGATTGGCCAGAGCATGATCAATATTAATTCCGGTGGCCGTGGCCGGTTGTCTGGTATTACCGCGGCCCTGGTCTTGTTGGGTTGCATTCTGTTTGTGGCCAATTTGATTGAGATGATTCCACTGGCTGCACTGGTCGGCGTGATGTTTATGGTGGTGCTGGGTACGTTTGAATGGGCTTCGTTCCGCATCTTCCGTGCCATGCAGAAAAGTGATGCGTTTATTTCCATACTGGTGGCGCTGGTTACAGTCTTTACCGACTTGGCGATTGCCGTGATTGTGGGGGTGATTGTCTCTGCACTGGTGTTTGCCTGGCAGCATGCCAAACACATTTCTGTCTCCACCTATGTGGATGATGATGGCTGGAAGGTCTACGAACTGGAGGGGCCAATTTTCTTTGGTTCTATCAGTAACTTTAAAGAGTTGTTCTCTCCCGAAAATGACCCCGATGACGTGGTGATCGAATTTAAAAAGGCCCGGGTGTCCGACTCATCTGCCATCGAGGCACTGCATGCCTTGGCTCATAAGTATGAGAAGCAGGGTAAAAAGCTACATCTTCGCCACCTGAGTCAGGACTGCTGGCGTTTACTGGAAGATGCTGCCCGCTACGTTGAAATCAATATTAATGAAGACCCGCGCTATAAAGTGGCATCCGATGCCTTTGATGATTAGCGAGGGTGGTTTAGTCCGGCTTTAGTCTGTGGTGATTGCTCTCAATCACCCTCACTATTTAGTTTTTGTTCCAATGATTTTACGCGTCAGGGCGCGCGCCAGATAGCGTGCTTTCGCGGTGCGATCGAAGCGTTTGAACTTGGTTCTAACGGCACCGTCCATAAACGCAGTGTGTTTGCTGTAGTCGATATGTACATCCACAATCACTGGCTTATTTTCTGCCGCCAGATTAAACGCAATATCCAGGGATGGCTGTAATTGGCTGTCATCTTCTATGGCCACATACTCGCAGCCAACTGCGTGTGAAAAAGCGATCCAATCCGCTTCGCCTAGTTTCGTGCAGGTCTTTCGCTTGTAGGGAATTTCCTGAGCTTGGGCGATTTGGCCAAGCTCTCCATCGTCAAATAGAAAATAGATAACCCCAAGGTCGTACTTACTGGCTGTGAGCGCTTCCATGCCGGTCATCATCATGGCGCCATCACCCACGATGCCCACGACAAGCTTGTTAGGGTGCGTTAATTTCAGAGCGTTAACGGCGGGGACACAATAGCCCATGGCATTGAAGTCGGTGGGTGAAATGAATCCGCCAACCTGATGTATGGGTAATAACTCGGCAGAAAGGTAGGTGTGGTTTCCATCGTCGCAAACGACCAGTGCATCATCGGGTAAGCGTTTTCTAAGGGCGCTAAAGAAATTAGCCGGGTTGACTCGCTCGGTTTTATGTTTGCGCCACAATGCTTGATAACTGCTTTTGTCTGAGGCAATAAGCTTGGCAAGTTGGGAGCTGTTTCTTGGCGTGGGTTGCGATTTGATCAGGCATTCCAGCAAGGCTTTGGCTATTTCGGCCGCATCCCCCTCAATACTGAGTGCTGCGGGATAATTGGCATTGAACACTTCGGGGTTGATGTCGATGTGAATCAGGTTTTCAGGCACGTCCATGCCAAAGTTGCCCGTGGGAATTTCCGAAAAACGGGTGGCAATGGCCAGTAGGCAGTCACAGTTTTCAAAGGCATGTTGAGCTGCCGGTACTGATGAAGGGCCAAAGCCCATGCCGACATGAAGCGGGTGATTGCCGGGAAAAACACTCAGTCCTTGCAGTGTGGTAGCTACAGGTGCCCCCAATTGCATGGCCAGAAGCTGGAGGGTTTCGCTGGCCGCCTTTGCTCCCCAGCCAATAAAAATTCCCGGGTTCTTCGCGGTTGTCAGTAGTTTTACTGCATCCTCAATAGCTTGTATATCGACTGCAGGGGTTGCAGGTTTGGCATTAAATGAGGGGAGTGCGCCTATCTCTTCGTTGGCGGTCTGCAAATTAATGGGAAGCTCAATAAATACCGGGCCTGGTTCGCCCTCGGTTGCGGTGCGATAGGCTTCGAAGATGGTGGGTATGATATCGCCATGGCTCTCAATCAAATAGGTGGCTTTGGTAATGGGAGCCAGCAGAGCATGGTGATCGATATCCTGCAGCTGAAAATGTAGCTCGGAATCGCGATCAATTCCCCCGCTGATGATGAGGAGCGGTATGCCGTCCAAATAAGCTTCGCCGATACCGCTGGCAGAATGGGTAATGCCTGCCCCGGGAACAATGACAAGGGTACCGATGGTTTGCGTTGTGCGGCTTACGGCATCGGCCATAAACGCTGCTGAGACCTCGTGGGTTACTAGGCAGGGTGTTATCTGCTCTGACTGGCCCAGCTCGTCATAGATTGGCGTGTTGTGTAATCCAGGAATACCAAAGGTGTGGGTCACACCAATGTTTTCTAATGCGTAGCGGGTGAGCCATGCCCCAGTTTTTTTCACTTGGTTTCCTCAGGGTTTTGTTGCAAGTATTTGCCTTGCAGTATAACGACAGACAGTTGCAATGCTATTGACTGAGCATGACGACGTCAACGCAAACAAAATGACAGTGGTGTCGAAAGCAGAAACGCCGTGGGTACGATGTTTCTGCTAAAAGGGGGGCTATGGAGGCGGATCTTCGGTTATGAAACCGTGCCTGTCGTGCGAACTCGCTTTGCACCTTTGATAACCGGTGCGCGCTTGGCAGCTCTGTGGCGTTCAATGCGATCGTCGATGATATTTTTCAGGGCAATCAACATGCCGGCGACAAGGAATGCACCGGGAGGAAGAACTGCCACGAGGAAGCCATAACCTTCACCAAAGAAATGGATGGTCCAGTTTTCTGCCATCGGTCCAAATAGCAGGTGCATATTGTCAAACAGTGTTCCGCTACCCAGTATTTCCCGAATGGTGCCGATCACCAATAGCACCAGGCCAAAACCGATACCCATCATCAGGCCATCCAGTGCCGAAGCGCCAACCTTGTTCTTGCAGGCAAACGCTTCTGCTCGACCAAGAATTGTACAGTTGGTAACGATCAGGGGGATAAAGATACCCAGAATCAGATAGAGCTCGTAGGTGAAGGCCTTCATCAGTAACTCTGTGCAAGTGGTGAAGGTGGCGATAATCATGACGAAGGCGGGAATTTTGACCGCGTCGGAAATCCGTTTGCGAATCAGCGACACGGCTATGTTTGATCCGGTCAGAACCAGCATTGTTGCCAGGCCCAACCCCAAGGCATTAACGACAGACCCGGTGACGGCAAGAAGCGGACAGAGTCCTAGTAGTTGCACCAGTGCAGCATTGTTGCTCCATAAGCCATTTTTGGTGATTTCGCGATAGGTGATGTCAGCCATGGTTGGGGGCCTCCGCAGGGAGTTGTTCTGTTGGCGCTGTTACTTCTTCTGACCGGGACTCTTGATCAGAAGGCGTCTGTTGCTGGTGTGGCGTTACTGGCTGCGGTGTCATTTCTTGCATTGCAGCCTTGAGTAATCTGGCCTTGTCTTCATTGAAGTATTGCAGGGTTTTATACACCTGCTTCACGACTGCTCGTGGTGTAATCGTTGCACCGGTAAACTGGTCAAAGGCACCCTTGTCTTTTTTAACTTTCCATTTTTCTGGTTTGGGGTTTGTCAGAGACTTGCCATTAAAGCCGAGAATCCAGTCGTTCTTTTTTGTGTCTATCTTGTCGCCCAGTCCGGGCGTTTCACTGTGGGCAATGGCCCTGACTCCAGCCAGGGTGCCGTCTATATTAATACCAATGATCATTTGGATGTCGCCGTTGTAGCCATCCGGAGCAACTGCGGGGATGATGACTGCCACCAGCTCATTACCATTTCTGGCGATATTAATTTGGCCGTTTTTGATGCCAAGAGTAGGCCAGTAGGCTTTGGGGATGTCTAGCGTATCCACTAATAAGTCATTGTTGTGTCGCTCGAGGGGAACAATTTCCAGTAGCGCACGTTTGGCAACCTCACGCTTGGCATCCTCAATAAGCTCTTTCGTACTCAAGTGTGTGCCCGCCAGTAAAGTGGCCGTGACTAGGGCAAATAGGCCGAGTGCAATACTGTTAAAGCGAATGGATTTACCCAGTTGCATCATCTAATCCTTTGTATCCGTCGCTTTTTCTGTGGCCTTGCGGGGTTTCTTATGGCCATAAGTGCGAGGCAACGTGTAATTATCGATCAGTGGTGCGGCAAAGTTCATGAGCAGCACGGCAAATGCCATGGCGTCAGGATAGCTGCCCCAGCTTCGAATAATAAAAATTAGTACTCCGACTAATGCACCGTAGATCATTCGCCCCCGATTACTGGTGGCAGAGGTGACGGGGTCGGTAACAATAAAGAATGCGCCGAGCATCGTCGCCCCGCTAAGGAGGTGCAGTACGGGAGAGCCATGACTGACGGAGCTGCCACCATCGTAAAATAAGGCTGAGCACAAGGCTAGGGCGACGAGCATGGAAACCGGTGCATGCCAGGTAAAGACCTTGCGATACAGGAGAAAACAGCCGCCGGCCAAAAAGCCTAAATTGGCCCATTCCCAACCCACGCCAGCCCAGTCTGCCTGACTGTACAGCGGGTCGCTTTGATAGAGTTGTTCTACCAATAACCCGGTGTTGTGTTTGAATGTGTCTAATGGTGTCGCTGCCGTGAAAGCGTCGACGCTCTCATTAAAGAACGGCAATACCATTTGCAGTGACTGCCAGAGCCCGGGTGCGTCAGTCCCTTCTGGGTAGAGGGGCATGGGTGCGGGCCAAGAGGTCATTTGTACGGGGAAGGATATTAGCAGTACCACATACCCGACCATGGCCGGGTTAAAGGGGTTGTAACCGAGCCCGCCATACAGGTGTTTGGCTATGACGATGGCGAAGCTTGTGCCGACCAAGACAAGCCACCAGGGTGCCAGGGGTGGTAGTGCCAGCCCCAACAGCACAGCAGTAACCAACGCGCTGCAATCTCGCAAGTAAAACATCACCGGACGCTTGCGTAGGTGCATGATTGTCGCCTCGCAACCGACAGCTACAATGCTGGCAATTACAACGTTGATCAGGGTGCCCCAGCCAAAAAAAGCAGTGAGTGCTAGAGCGCCGGGAATCGTTGCCAGCAGCACCAACTGCATGACATTGCCAGTGTTCTGTGTGGTGTGCGCGTGGGGGGATGTCAATTTGAGCAAGGCCATGGGCGGTATCCGTTATTGCGTTTTTTCTGCCAGCTGTGTTTCAGCGGCAGTGAGTTTGGCTTGCAGTTTTTCTACGCCAGTGCGGAATGCATCAATGTGCTCTGAGCCTTCAGCTTCGGCAGCCGTTAGTTTCGCCTGTGCTTTTTTCAGTCGATTCTGTAAGGATTCAACAGAAGCTTTTAGCTTCTCCTCTTCTGACATACTCTCCTGAGCCGCTGCTTTAGCTTGTGCTCGGGCAATGGCGGCACTGGCGGCATCCTCGGTTTTCGGGGTGGAGTTGGGCTGGTCTGCTGTAGCGGGTGTTTCTGCCAGTTGTTGTTCGGCATCCTTCAGCTTGGCCTGTTGTTTTTTCAAGCCATTTTGTAGGGCCGTTTTCAGCGTTTTATCATCCGCTGAGACAAGTTTTTCCTCGGTGACGGCAATGCGTTCTTTTAGTGTGGAAACTTTCTTTTCCAGCGCCTCTCGTGGGCTGGCTTGAATCTTGTCCATAACGGATTTTGCCGTATCCACTGTTGCATCTTTAAGCTTGTCATCAGTGGGTGCGCCTAGGGCAGCCAGTTTTTGCTCGGCATTTTGTAGGCGCAGGCGGGCATCTTCTAGGGCCGCTCGAGCTTGTTCCCACTGCTTGTCGGTGGCGTCTTGTTCCAAGCCATCAAGTCTTTGCTGAGCGGCGTTCACATGACTTTCAGCCCTTACGATGCCTCGTTCCAATTTGGCACGTTGTTCTTCGGGTGACGCTTTTTTCGCTGCGGCACGAGCCATGGCCGCTTTGATAATATCATCGGCAGAGTTTGTTTCGGTGTCAGCCCCGCCGGGCGATGCCTCCTGATCAGCCTTCTTGGCTCTGGCGAGCTCTGCTGCCCGCTTGCGCGCTTCGCGCTTGGCTGCTTTTTCGGCTTCTTCTTTTGCTTTGCGGGCTTGATTAAATTCGAATCGCTCTCTGGCTCTGTCTGAATTGATTTTTTCCTGAGCCAGTTTTCGCATTTCACCTTTAGCCGCTCGGTAGTACTGCACCAGCGGGATATTGCTGGGACAAACGTAGGAGCAGGCACCACACTCTATACAGTCGAATAGGTTGTGAGCTTCGAGTTTTTCATAATTTTGTGACTGTGCATGCCAGAATAGTTGTTGTGGCAGCAGGCTGGCAGGGCAGGCTTCTGCACACATCCCACAACGAATACAGGGTTGTGTTGGTGGCGGAGTGGGGAGCTCTTCTGCCGTTGGGGCCAGAATACAGTTGGTGGTTTTAATGACCGGGATACTGAGCTCTTCCAGAGTGAACCCCATCATCGGGCCACCCATGATCAGCCGTGGGCATTGGCTTTGATCGAAGCCGTTGTTTTGTAGCAAATGGCTAATCGGTGTACCAATGAGTACCTGATAGTTCCTGTTGGTTGCGCAAGCCTTGCCCGTAACGGTAGTGATACGAGAAATCAGTGGCTCGCCATGCTGTATGGCTCGTTGAATGGCATAGGTAGTCCCAATATTCTGACAGACGATGCCGATATCTGCGGGAATCCCTCCGTGGGGAACCTCTTTCCCTGTCAGGATTTGGATGAGCTGTTTTTCTCCCCCGGATGGATACCGGGTGGGGAACTCCACTAACGTGATATTAGTATCCTGCAGGTAGGGTTTCAGAGCTTCAAAGGCTTCTGGTTTGTTGTCTTCAATGCCGATCAGAATTTCATCGGGATCACCTAGGATAAACGACAGTATTTTGATGCCGTCAACGATATCCTGAGGGTGTTCTCTCATTAGCATGTCATCGGCAGTGATATAGGGTTCGCACTCGGTGGCATTGATAATCAGTGTTGAGATTGGCTGCTTGGGCCCCAGTTTTACCGCTGAGGGAAAGCCTGCGCCACCCAAGCCGACAATGCCTGACTGTCTGATGATATCCAGCAGCTCGCTGGGTGTTTTTTCACGGTAATTGTCAATCCCGCGGTGTTCTATCCACTGCTCTTTATGGTCTGGTTCGAGGGTGATGCAGCGAGCGGCCATGCCCGATGGGTGTGGGATAGGGTGGTCACTAATATGGGTGATGATCCCGGACGTCGGCGCGTGAATGCCAGCACTAACAAAACCTTTGGGTTCGGCCAATACCTGTCCTTTCAGGACTCGGTCGCCTTCGGCAACGAGCAGTTTTGGTGGGGCGCCAATATGCTGATTGAGAGGGATCGTCAGTCTGTCGGGTAATGGCAGGCTGCCAATACTGGATTGCACCGACTGGTGTTTGTTTTCTGCAGGGTGGATTCCGCCGGTTAGACTCCAAATCTTTCTCATGCGGCATCAACTCCGTCCCGCTGCCCGGGTTTGTCGGTGGCGATAATGTCGGCGCGCAAAGCTTTAACCTGCTCTTCAGAGGAAGCCGGCATATCCCACGTCCAATCGGCAAGCCCCTTTGCGACGGGCAGCATATCAATACAGTCTACCGGGCAGGGTTCTACGCAAAGATCGCAGCCAGTACATTCACTGATGATCACGGTGTGCATTTGTTTGGCGGCACCCAGTATGGCGTCCACTGGACAGGCTTGAATGCATTTTGTGCAGCCAATACATTCGTCTTCCCGAATGTAAGCAACGGTTTTTGTGTCGCTCTCGACACCATGTTCTTCGTCCAGAGTGGGTGCTTCCACATCGAGCAGGTCGGCAATAGCATTGATGGTTGTCTGGCCACCGGGAGGGCACTTGTTGATGGTGTCACCATTGGCGATGGCTTCGGCATAGGGCCGGCAACCGGGATAGCCACATTGGCCACACTGGGTTTGTGGCAGCAGGCTGTCGATCTGTTCGACAATAGGGTCGCCTTTCACCTTGAATTTAATGGCCGCGTAGCCGAGTACAGCGCCGAATATTAAGGCGAGCCCGACTAACGCAGTTAGTGCGGCGAGTAATGGGTTTTGGGCAATGATCTCGTACACGTTGTCGCAGTCCCTATACCAGTCCGCTAAAGCCCATAAAGGCTAGTGACATTAATCCAGCGGTAATCATGCCAATAGCGGCACCTTTAAATGGCGCGGGAACATCGGCAACGGCTAACCGCTCACGCATGGCGGCGAACAAGGTCAGTACCAGAGAGAAACCTAACGCAGCACCGAACCCGTATAAGGTAGATTCCAGCAGTGTGTGAGCCTTGGCGGTATTTTGCAGCGCAACACCCAGCACAGCACAGTTGGTGGTGATCAGGGGTAAAAATACTCCCAGAACCCGATAGAGTAGCGGGCTACTTTTTTCAATAAACATTTTGGTGAATTGCACCACGACGGCAATCACCAGAATAAAGGAGATCGTCTTCAGGTATTCGAGGTTCAGGGGGATCAAAATCCAGGAATTGACCATGTAGCTGGACATGGCAGCCAGCGTTAATACAAATGTGGTGGCCCCAGCCATACCGATAGCCGTCTCCAGCTTGCTGGAAACACCCATAAACGGGCACAGCCCGAGAAACTGGACTAGAACAAAGTTGTTCACCAGTATGGTGCTAACTAGAATAACGGCGAATTCTTGCATGGTCTTATCTCAATAGGCTCGACATTATAGCGGTATGTAAATTTTGCTAATAAGTATAAAACACTAATCTCTTAGTATATTTCGCCATAAGGCATAGCCGTAAGCCATATAGCTAGTGTATTTGTTAGACAATTCTCTGTCCTGGTTCTGCGCCACTATCGGGCGATAGTAGATAAATGCCTTTTTTATCCCCCGCTGCGAGAACCATGCCTTCAGATACACCAAAACGCATTTTTCTCGGAGCAAGGTTAGCTACCAGCACGGTCAATCGGCCTTCCAGGTCTTCCGGTTGGTAGGAAGATTTGATGCCCGAAAATACATTTCGGGTTTCACCGCCGATATCCAGTGTCAGTTGCAGTAGCTTGTCGGCACCCTCCACATGTTGGGCTTTGGTAATCAAGGCGACTCTCAGGTCAACCTTGATAAAATCATCAAAATTAATTTCGTCCGCCAGTGGTTCATCTGCCAGTGGGCTGGAGGATACAACAGGTTGTGTTGTTGCAGCCGTCAGAATTTCTTTGCTTGCTTCCAGCATGGCATCCACCTTGTCTTGCTCAACACGCTGCATCAGGGGCTTGAACTTGTTTATTTTATGACCAGTGAGTGGTTGTAGCTTACCTTCCCAGCTAAGGCTATCGTTGAGGAACGTCTCGGCTTCTTTCGCCATGGCGGGCAGCACTGGTTTCAGGTATACCATCAGAGCCCTGAACAGGTTAATTCCCAAGGAGCAGATGTCTAACACGTCTTGTTCGCACCCTTCCTCTTTGCTCAGCTTCCAGGGTTCCTTTGCTGCAATGTATTCATTGGCGGCATCGGCCAAGGCCATAATTTCACGAATGGCCTTGCCAAACTCACGGTTTTCGTAGTGGCTGGCAATGCTGTCCGCCGCAGCCGCTGATTGCTGCCATAGTGCGTCGTCTGCAATGGCGGTAGAAAGTACCCCGTCATTACCTTTGGTTATAAATTTGGCACAGCGGCTGGCAATATTAACCACTTTGCCTACGAGGTCGCTGTTAACTCGCTGAATGAAATCATCCAGGTTCAAATCGAGGTCATCTACGCCGGAGGATAGCTTGGCTGCAAAGTAGTAGCGCAAGTATTCCGGGTTGAGATTATCCAGATAGCTGCGGGCGTTGATAAATGTACCCCGAGATTTTGACATCTTTTTGCCATTGACCGTCAGGAAACCGTGCACGCAAACTCGTGTGGGTGTTCTGAACTTGGCGCTGGTCAGCATGGCGGGCCAGAACAAGGCATGGAAATTAACAATGTCCTTGCCGATGAAGTGATAGAGCTCGGCTTCAGAGTTTTGCCCCCAGAATTCATCGAAGCTCAGCCCTTCTTTTGCACACAAGTTTTTAAAGCTGGCCATATAGCCAATAGGAGCATCTAGCCAAACGTAAAAGTATTTGCCGGGTGCGTTGGGGATTTCAAAACCAAAATAGGGTGCGTCACGACTGATATCCCACTCGTGTAGTCCGCTGTCCAGCCATTCCCCAAGCTTGTTGGCGACTTCTTCTTGTACGTGGCCGGCCCGGGTCCACTCTTTCAGGAAGTCAGAAAACTCGGGTAGTTTAAAGAAATAGTGCTTGGAGTCTTTTTCTATCGGTGTGGCACCAGAAACAGCAGAGACCGGATTAATTAAGTCAGTGGGTGAATAAGTGGCACCGCAGGCCTCGCAGTTATCACCATACTGGTCATCAGTTTTACATTTTGGGCAGGTGCCTTTGATATAGCGGTCTGCCAGGAACAGGTTTTTCTCTGGGTCAAAGGCCTGAGTGATTTCTCGAGTGGCGATATGATCATTTTCATACAGACGATTGTAGATCAGTGATGACAGCTCACGGTTTTCTTCAGAATGAGTTGAATGGTAGTTGTCAAACTGAATGAGAAAGTCGCCAAAGTCTTTTTGGTGCTCGGCTTTTACCTGGCTAATAAGCGCCTCGGGAGAAATGCCTAGCTGCTCGGCCTTCAACATAATAGCCGTACCATGAGCATCATCGGCGCAGACGTAGTAACATTCGTGGCCTCGCATTTTCTGGAATCGAGCCCAAATGTCGGTTTGAATATATTCCACCAGATGGCCAAGATGGATAGATCCATTGGCATAGGGTAGTGCGCTGGTAACAAGAATTTTTCGACGTTCGGTCATGCGTTCTGTCATGTTGGTAGACTGCTGTGATTCGGTGTTTGTAATGGGGCGCCACCTTTGTGTGGGGCACAACTGTAAAGGGCCGCAACTATAACGGTTTTCCCTTGAATTTTCATTAGTTAGTAAGAGGATGAGTAATGACCGATGCACCAGTTCAGGATGGTTTGCAAGACGTTAAACATATTATTGCCGTAGCATCGGGCAAGGGCGGAGTTGGTAAATCAACGACATCCGTTAATCTGGCCTTGGCGCTGGTTGCCAAAGGAGCCAAAGTAGGTGTTGTGGATGCGGACATTTATGGTCCCAGCCTGCCGCTGATGCTGGGTGTTCCCGAAGGAACCCGCCCAGACGTGATTGACGGGAAGCTCTTTGTTCCCGTGGAGGCTCAAGGGCTTAAGACTATGTCGATGGGTTACCTTGTCACAGAGCAGACGCCAATGGTCTGGCGTGGGCCCATGGCCAGCGGAGCCTTGTTGCAAATTCTGACCCAGACCAATTGGGGCGAGCTTGATTATTTGGTCGTCGATATGCCGCCAGGCACGGGAGATATTCAGCTGACACTGGCGCAGCAGGCACAGCTTGCTGGCGCAGTGATTGTCACGACTCCTCAGGATATTGCGCTGCTGGATGCAAGAAAAGCCATAGAAATGTTTCATAAAGTAAAAATTCCAGTGCTTGGTATTGTGGAAAATATGGCGGTTCACCACTGTAGCCAATGCGGACATGAAGAGCATATCTTCGGAGAAGGTGGTGGCCAGAAAGTAGCATTGGAATATCAAACGAAAGTGCTCGGAGCTTTGCCTCTATCCTTAGCTATTCGTGAGCAAACCGATGCGGGCACACCTACGGTTGTTGCAGAGCCTCAGGGGCTGGCGGCAACCACCTATGGCAAGATCGCCGGTGAGATCATAGACCTGTTAGCAGAAAAAGGATCACCCAGCGGGCCGGAGCTTATTATTGAGTAGCGCCCATTGATGGGAGGTTTAGGATGTTGGCGAGTTGAGTGAAGGGTAAGAATAATCCTCATTGGTTATTCCTACCTGGTAGTAATGGGGTGTTTCAGCGTCTCAATAATTGGTTGATGCGTGTAGAGCCGAGGTCCAGCCGGTTGATCCATCTTTAGCGTTGTCTGAAATCTCTGGTGCTTGAACCTCGTTCTCTAGTAGTTGCTCGTCCTCCTCAAGGATAGGATTTTTGGCGCTGCTAGGGAGCTCTTCGGTTCTCGCTTGAGTTTTCCAGATTATTTCCGTTATTTCCCTTATACCATCAATGATGGGCTTGGCTTCTGGTCCAAGTTTTCCGAGAACCACTCCTGCGTCTCCGATTAGGCTCCATAGTTCATCTAAGCTCGAGAATGTTTTGTGAAGTTTTGATTGAATGCCTTCCAGTTTCCCTAGCAGTCTATGTTTATATTTTTTCTCAATTTTTCGATTCTCTGCAATGCTTTCGTGAAGCTCGTTTATCAATGATCGTATTCTGTTGAAATCTCCTTTGCTGAATTCATAAGAGAATGCCTTCTTTAACACCGACTGATACTGGTTCGTGATGGTGTTGATCCGTTGTTTTATGACATTCTCATTACTTTTGGTCTTAAAGTAGGCTCTTACTCCGGTAATCCAGTCTTTTACTGAGGGGCAATTGTGATCAATGCTTTCTGTTGCTTCTGGGCAATCTTTATGGAATTCCAGGCCGTACGTGTCCAGTATCAATTGTATGAAGGTCGCGCCCTCCCAGAGAATATCGTGCTCCTTGTCAGTCCATGATTTGCCATTATCCAGTGCGCTGATGGTTTGCAGGATCATCTCACTGGCTTTAATGATGCTTGCGACCGGGTTGTCATTTACCGTTGTTATAAAATCTTCATCAAAAAACATTACTACACCTTGGGGCGATCTAAAAAGCACGCAGCTTGCGTCATTACGGTTTTGGCATGGCAAAATAAGTGAGCGTGGCTGCAACCACTGGCCCACCTGTTAGTGTCCAGGCCGATCTTATATAAGATCGGCTAATTCACCGGTAAACTTTATAGCGCTGATGTATTTTTGTCTTCCGCCCCCACCCTCTGTCGCACTTTTTCCCTTGCAACTATTTCAGCATTAAACGGTTGTTGGCGTTTTTCCTGGGGGTGGAATTACCTGTTAGGTGATCCAGTAAATAGCGTGGCTCAGATGTGTCAACGGGTGCTTTGATCAGCTCGGTCAACAAGGTATGATGGCCGACTTTTAGTGCCAAATAGTTTTGGTAAGTCAGTCATTATGAGTAGGTGCTTATGAGTATTAAGTCCGATAAATGGATCACCCGTATGTCTCAGGAACACGGTATGATCGAGCCGTTTCAGGGTAGACAGGTTCGTCAGCCAGACCCCAATGGCGAGAAGGTGATTTCCTACGGTGTTTCAAGTTACGGTTATGATGTTCGCTGTGCTGATGAGTTCAAGATCTTCACCAATATTCATTCCAAGACCGTCGATCCGAAACACTTTGATGAAGATGCCTTTATCGATGTGAAGGGCGACTACTGCATTATTCCTCCGAACTCCTTTGCCTTGGCTCGGACTATTGAATATTTTCGCATTCCTAGAAATGTATTGACGGTGTGTTTGGGTAAATCTACCTATGCCCGATGCGGTATTATCGTGAATGTCACCCCGCTGGAACCTGAATGGCAAGGTCACGTGACACTGGAGTTTTCCAATACCACCAGCCTTCCAGCAAAAATTTATGCTAATGAAGGCGTCGCTCAGATGCTGTTTTTTGAGTCTGACGAGGTGTGCGAAGTCTCTTATGCAGACCGCGGCGGTAAATACCAAGGTCAAACTGGCGTTACCCTGCCAAAAGCTTGACCCAAGGCCTCTCTTAGGTGCCATACCTGTGGCAGGTATGGCGCTGCTGTCGACAATTATTCATGTCTGGTTGTTAACTGCCGTATACCCATGGTGAACGGGTAAGCGCCACGGACAGAATGTAGCCGAACGTGGCTATTGCCAGCAGGCTGAATAAGAGTCTGACACCTGCAGTTTTACCTCTTTTTATAGCAATCGTGCCGGTCACGATATAGACGAGCAACGCTATAAATTTAGCCGTTAGCCAGTTATCTACAAAAGGATACTGGTGGCTGATAATCATCATGTAAATGGCGCAACCAAGCAGTAGGGTATCGTTGATGTGAGGGGCGACCTTGACCCATTTTTGTTGTAGTTTTGGCGACTCAGTGACCGACCAGAGACTGCGAATAATGAAAAGGCTAATGCTGATGACAGCAAAGCTTACATGTGCATTTTTGATAATAAGGTACACGTTATTGTGCTTCCGTCAGGGTGGTTATGTTGAGTCGGCCTCTAGCCTTTTAGGCGAACCTAATACTCGCGGCTATTATTCTTTGGGCTTATCAGTACCAAGTAGTGCATTCCGGAGTTCTCGAGCCTTACTTTGAAGGCTGCGGGTATTTTCTGGCCCCATTCTCAGTAATTGTTTCTGAATAGCGGGGAGCGTCTCCAGTTGCTTGTCGGCATATTTGTAGTGCACCGATTCCTGAGTTAAGGCTACAGGTGTACCCGGGATGGGGGTTGCTAATACCTGATCCAGTGCCGCGATAATGGCGTTATCTAAATCCTCCGCAGGGTAGCCTAGCTCTTCATAGGCTTGTTCAAGCAGCGGGCGGTAAAGATGAAAGAAATTAATAAGCTGGCTGCTATCGACACTTTCGATGACCTTCACTAGATAGTTGTAGCGCTGGTAGTTATTTGGGTCTATCCAGAGGCGTTCACCTTCTTTTCTCGCCAGAAATTTACTTTTTGGGGTGGGCACGTTGAGCATTTTGGGTAATAAAATACCGCGGGAAAGCCCGTCGATCATGGTAATGCTGCGACGGATGATATGGTCAGTGTGAAACCATTGAGATAATGTGCCACTCGGTGTCAGTGCATTCAGTCTTTTTCTGGCATTTTCATCACTTTCATTTAACGTGGGTAAAACGACTGATAGCTCGGCAGCTGTGGGCTTTTCTGGAATGTCTTCAGTGATGACAGCGGTGGCTGTTGAGGGTGGGTTAACGACGGGTGCGGGTTCTTCAAGCGTCAATGTTTCAGAGTGCATTTCTGTGGACTCGGGCGGAGTTGATGTTGGCATCAATAGGAAATAACCCAGTCCTCCCAAAATGCAGAGCATAATCACCAAAAGAATCCATTTGTTATCTGAACCTGTTGAGGTTGACCTCTCTGGGCGCTCTTCTGGTGAGATTTGCATGATTCAGCTCCGTGTTGGGTGTTGTGATTATCGCTACAGGTTTTCCACCATGATTTATTCATTCACCATTGAAAGAGTCAGACGTTGTTTGTCTAGGTTGCCTTCTTTTAGGGTGATTTTATAGTCCTCTCCGCCTTTTTCCCGCTGCCAGAGTTGTACCATAAGGTAGTTCCACTGTGGGGCGAACCAGAACAATGTCTCCCGGTCGTCATCTTCTCGCACGCGTCTTACTTTTAGGGCTGTGATTTTACCCATTGGTGTGTCGAGGATTTCCTCACCCAGAGTTTCAAAATTGTATTGCTTGACCCGGCCACGGCTGATGACTTGATATTGCAGGGGAGAAACCTGATTGACCAGATCCCTCTGAAGCTGTACCTGATAGGTTAGTCGGTTGAGTAAACCGTCTTCCAGTGTGACCTGGCGCTCTTTCTTTTTGGCCTTGTAGTTGGCGACACCAGAATTTCGGTCATATTTTAGTTTCTCGGTTTTCTTCATACCCAAAATATTTCGTTTGTACTGATAACCCTGATCAACAATGCGTTGGCCTGTATCGAGTGTGAACGTGCCTTCTTCCTCTATGCTGCTGAGCATGTTTTTTGCTGTCGTGGTTAACACATACTGGTTGCCATCAAATGTCAGCTGTCTTTCTGCTTTGATGTTCATACCGTTGTAGCTGGCAGCATAGGAGAGTTGGTAAGGGGTTAATGCTGGATCAAAATTGGTGTCATCACTGGCCATGGAAACCTGCAGGGTGCTCAGTAGCATGAGGCATGAAAGGGTAAAAATAGTTATGACTTTGGTCATGGTCGCCCGACCTAGATTGAGGTGCTGGTATAAGTACATAGAGAGGTTGATTCCCTGAAATGCCCAAGACGATTGTTAGATACAGTTTAGCCCTTATTGTTCAGTGAATGCAGTAGAAAAGGGAAATCCCGTGTCTGGCAGCGCTTCATCATTGAGATGGGGCACGCCATTTTGTAACCTCAGTTTTCCTTCGCAATACCATTGGGCTGCCAGTGGGTATATTTGATGTTCCTGAATAAGAATTCTACTGGCTAATGTGTCGGCAGTATCGCCGTTCAGTATGGGGACTTCTGCCTGAATTATTGCTGGCCCACCATCCAGATCACAGGTGACAAAATGCACAGTGGCGCCGGCCTTCCTGTCTCCGGCATCAATGGCCCGCTGGTGAGTATGCAGGCCAGGGTACTTGGGAAGCAGAGATGGATGTATATTCATGATGTGACCAGCGAAGCGATTGACAAACTCAGGCGTTAGGATTCGCATAAACCCGGCCAATATCACCAGGTCCGGTTGGTAACTTGCCACTCTTTCGGCAAGTTCGGCATCAAAGCTGGCCCGGTCGGCAAATGCCTTGTGGTTCAAAACTTCCGTGGGGATCCCGGCATTTTGAGCGCGTTCTAACCCCAGTACACCCGCTTTATTGCTAAGCACGCCTACTATATCTGCATTGAGCTGGTTACTTTTGGTTGCATCAATAAATGCTTGCAGGTTACTGCCGCTGCCCGAAATTAGTACGACTAACCGAGACCGTTTACCTGATGTCATGGATTACAGTCCTTGCAGTTCGACCTGTTCTTCGCCTGGTTCGGCATGGGCAATAGTGCCGATAATAAAGGCGTCTTCCCCGGCGGCATGCAGGGTGTCAATGGCGTCATCAGCAGCTTCACCGGGGACGCAGACGACCATGCCTACGCCACAGTTGAAGGTGCGGTGCATTTCTTCTGGTTCTACATTGCCGTTTTCTTGCAGCCAATCAAAAATGGCTGGTCGCTGCCAGCTGGAGGTGTCAATGATGGCTTTGGCGTTGGCCGGTAATACCCGTGGAATATTTTCCAGTAGGCCACCACCAGTAATATGCGAGATGGCATGAACCGGTACATGGGCGTGATCGACCAAGGCGAGAATTGATTTCACATAGATGCGGGTGGGGGTAAGCAACGCTTCGCCCAGTGGCTTTCCATCTACTTTGTCATTGCGAACATCGGCACCGGAAACATCAATAATTTTACGGATCAGCGAGTAACCATTGGAGTGGGGCCCGCTGGCCGCGATTCCAATTAACGTATCGCCCACATGCACGGCGCTGCCATCAATAATGTCGGCTTTTTCTACGATTCCAACGCAGAAGCCTGCAAGGTCGTAGTCTTCACTTTCATACATGCCGGGCATTTCTGCTGTTTCTCCGCCGACCAGAGAGCACCCAGATTGAGTGCAACCCTCACCGATACCGGCTACAACCGCAGCGGCAGTATCAACGTTAAGTTTTCCCGTTGCGTAGTAGTCGAGAAAAAATAGTGGCTCAGCACCACAAACCACAAGATCGTTGACGCACATAGCGACCAGATCTATGCCGATGGTGTCATGCAACCCTAGATCCATTGCCAGCTTTAATTTGGTTCCAACCCCATCGGTGCCAGATGCCAGTACTGGCTCATCGTAGCCACTGGGTAAACTAAATAGTGCGCCAAATCCGCCCAGTCCCGCGAGTACTTCAGGTCGACGAGTGCGTTTGGCAACATCTTTGATTCGTTCAACGAGGGCATTGCCTGCATCGATATCGACACCGGCGTCTTTATAGCTGAGAGGGGTTGGCTGTTGGTCGCTCATACATTGCCTTATGGTTATCTAGCCGTTGCTTTGTAGTGGGGCTGATTAAAAGAGCGAGTATTTTATATGAAAACCCACGAACTGGCAGTTAGATAATGGGTCTATTTAGCCTCTGCTGTTACAATCGCGCCATGAAAAACCTCTTCGCGATTAAAAATGTACTGATTTACCTAATGGTTTCGGCGTTGTTTTTGCCATTGGCGTTTGCCGAGCCAGTTTCAGATCTGTACAAAACGGTGGTTCCTGTGTCCGGGCAAGACGCTAACGAGCGCTTGCGAGCTATGAGAATTGGCCTGGAAAAGGTACTGGTTAAGGTGACCGGCGACAGTCAGGTGCTACTTAAAATGGGCGGGGCGGATGCATTTTCCAATGCCAAGCGCTATGTAACACAGTATGGCTACGTAAGTTCTAGGAACCCTTTGGTCGAAACCCCTTCGGGATCGCCGGAAATTGGCTTAAGCCTAAGCTTCGCTGAGTCATCGATTAACCGGTTACTTCGTCGGTACCAGCTGCAGATATGGCCGTCGGATAGACCGGGGTTGTTGGTGTGGGCCGTGATTGACGACCCGGTGGTGGGAAAGAACTTTGTCTCAGCTGAGACGTTGCCAGTAGCGCTGGAAGCCTTGCAGGCGCTGATGGATGACCGTGGGGCGCCCCTGATATTGCCGCTGCTGGACTTGCAGGATCACCAGACTGTTTCTGTCGGAGACGTGTGGAACCTTAACCCCGTTAAGTTGGCCGCTGCGGCCAAGCGGTATGATACTGAGTCGTGGTTGGCGCTGCGTCTCTATAAGAGTTCAACGGGGCAGTGGCGGGGTGCCCGGCTGTTAAATCTCAACGGCGATGAAAACTTGAGCACACTGGCAGCCAATAGTTTGTCTGAGCTGATGAGCCAAGTGGTTCAAGAGGTTGTCGACAGTTTGGCCAGTCGTTATGCCTACACGCCAAAACTCGTCAATGAAGAGCTCCTGGTTCAGGTTGAAAACATCGATAATTATAAGGTGTTTAATCAGGTCGTCAGCTACTTCGAGTCACTTGAAGTTGTTAATCATCTCAGCGTAGATTTTGTGGATGACGATCGCCTGGGGCTTCGGCTGTATGTCGAAGGTGACATTGATTTATTACTGAATACATTACGCCGAGATCGACGTCTGGTCGAGTTGGTGGATGTGGCTATGCCGAACTCTCAAATTGGTGCCCCTGTTCCAGCGGCTACGATGCCTGTTCCAGAAGCTACGATGCCTGCTTCAGAAGCCAAGATGCCTGCTTCAGAAGAGAGTCTGCCCAATCCTGAATTGACTGAACCGGTTCAAGCGGCCTCTGTACCCGCTGTGATTAAACGTTACCGCTTTCGCTGGGGAGGGCAGTAGTGCCCAAACAACTCAGTCTGAGTGTTAATCTGAACGACGACGCAACTTTTGATAATTTCTTTCTTGAAGAGCACGATCAAAAGCGCCAGGTGGTCGGCTTGTTACGCAATCAGCTCATGTCTGGGGAAGAACCCTTTGTCTACCTCTGGGGTGCGGTAGGTAGCGGTGTTTCTCACTTATTGCAGGCTAGCTGCCACAATGCAGCAGCTAGTGG
>DFBC01000080.1:1814-3840 GCA_002367235.1 Cellvibrionales bacterium UBA3090 | reverse complement strand
GTGGAATTGTTCTCTCTCCTCGGGTGTGGTCATCTGGAGAAAAGCTTCGTTTATATCCTCAGCAGTTAGTGAAGCGACACCGTCTGCCGGTGTCAGGGAGCCGTCTATGCGGAAAGTTGCCGGGCTGCCCACAACCATATGTAAATCGCTAGCTCGCCTTGAGCTACCTGTCCGAAGCAGTGCAAAAACATCCATATCTTTTCCGTTGCTTTATAGTATATTTAAGTATATTTATAAATAGTGTAAGCCTACTTCACCTCACTGTCAATACCCCGTTAGTAATAGGAAGATAGTATTAGCCTCACCATCCTATTTCCTCCAGATCCTGAGGTCGCTTCGCCCCAAATCTTTTCAAAATGCAAAAATAAAAGTGCAAAATGACAGGGCAAAGGTTAAAAGTTTTACGTTTTGAGTTGTCATTTTGATTTTTGACCTTTGAGTTTTGGGTTTCTATATTGTCTGGGGGTTGTCGCTTGGCGCTTGGGATTTAACCTTTATTTTGTTAATGAGAACTGAAAACTAAACGTGCTGCCACTCCCGGTGATAGAGGAAATCCAGACCTGCGAGAATCTGAGCTCTTTTGTTACATCTGTTAACGCTCTTAAGTCCTCGGCATACCTGAAGATGGCATTTTCATTTGAAGCCGTCCCGGTAACAGCTACTGAACCACCCCCGTGATTTATGTTATTCAAGATTACCTGCTCCCCTGCCAGTCTTTCAATCTGGGTCAGGTCTTCGTGAAATGTGGCACGCTCCCGTTCCATAGCGGTAAGTTGGGCATTAAGCCCATCAGCAGTAGCTTCTGCCGGCCCAATCTTCCCGTTCAATGTCGCTATTTCTTCCTCCAGTTGGGTAACCTTACTCTCAGTATCTGTCACATCGGAACGCTTGGCTTCAATACTGGCGCGATTATTCAGGATAAGAATTACGGCGATGATAATCAGGCCGATGCCAATGACAGTAACAACAGGGAGCAGGACTCTTACTATAGAGAAACTCGGGGGCACATAGGCCTCGGGTAAGGCATTGAAATTCACTATCGAAAAGTTTGCCCCTTCTTTTTCCACCAGCAGTTCCTTGAGAGCCAGCCCGATATTGACCATGAATTCGTGAGGGTTGAACCCCTCCGGGGATTCCACAGGCGAAGACAATGCTGACACCTGATAGCCTGCTCCGCCAACCACTGACTGCCAGGTCTCCGGTTCTTCTACCAGGTCGCCGCAGACAAACACTGGCACAGTTGTATCTAAAGGGTTTTCCACGTGGCTGGAATTATAGAAGGCAACGGTCCTGTTGAACTCTTCAGCGATAAGAGGCAGTCTTTCCTCCAGGGATTCAGTCTCGCCGGGCAGGGATAGCCTGCGGATGACCTGGGGGAGCCTATCTGCTATAACTGCAACATCCAGGTGGTCTAACCGGGCATTGACAATGATTGCCCGGGGCTCATCCGGGATCCGGGACAGCGCTAAGGGAGCTAAGTCCATAATATATGGCTTGACACCTGCCTGGCGCAGCGTTCTAACCAGAGCATCAGTCAGATTGCGAGGGAAGGTGACCAGGAAAATACGACTTTCTCCCCTCGTCAGGGAAGAAAGGCGCTGGTATGAGTAATAGACATCTTCCAGAGGCGTTGGTATCGTTCTCTTGGCCTCACGCCTTATCGCCTCAGGAAGTACAGCTTCAGGCAGCTCGGGCAGGGTTATGATACGATACAGGGAATCGTCACCGCTCAAAGCAGTGATAACCTTGCTTGTGTTTGCTCCCGTTTCCTTAAATATCTGCTTAACCTTGTCGGCTACCTGCTCTTCGTCAACAATGAGCCCCTGGCTAACCAGACCTGGCTCCAGCGGCAAGCTAGCCCACTTTTCTACTTGTTCGCCCTTCATTACCAGCAGGTTGATGCTGGTATCTCTAATAAATAACGTAGTAACTCTTTTCGCCATTCTTATTTACCTTTTATAGCCATAGATAACCAGGTTGACGGTAGCTGTTCCACTGGAAACATTTATTTTTACGCTAGTCACTT
>DFBC01000080.1:0-1757 GCA_002367235.1 Cellvibrionales bacterium UBA3090 | reverse complement strand
GACAACCACGACAAACGAAGAAACAGAATAGGTAACAGTCCCGACCGTCTTGTTGGTTGGTTTTGATGCGGTGAGCTTCGTTAGGCCGACATTACAATCGTCGGCAATCTCGAATAAGTCGTCGTCGTACTCAATGCTCTCCACTGATTCAGGGAATTGTTTCTGTTTCTCTTTAAGGTCTGATTCAGCTTGAGTCAGCTGGCCTTCCAAGGTTTTGTGTTGAGCTTCCAGCCCGGACTCGCGCTTCTCAGTAGCATTCAGCGCCTTTTCCAACTGCCCCAGCTCTCTAGCCTGGCCGGTGTAAATCGAGAACAGGACGCCAAGGGCAACAGCGAAAATGACGATTACTACAATCAGCCAGACCTTCTTGTTTAGCTTCATAAATTACTCCGATTCCTCGTAATATACCACTGTTTAAAAAGACTGTCTAGTGCTCCCCTGGACAAAACCCAGATTTGAAAATCCAAATGTCAAGGTCCAAATGACAAAAGCCAGGTTTCCAGATACTAAAACTGCTCCTTTTTTCATTCTTTTGGGCTTTGTCATTTGTTGTTATTGGGAAGTACAACCATTATTGCTGGCTAATCTCCCACGAATCAATGCTGTAAACTAGCTTCTTAACACCGATAAGGAAGTTAAGGTCGTCGTCCCAACCCCCGGATTCCGGGTAGTTTACGCTTGTGCCGGGTTGCAACTCTATCTCGACGCTGCCAGCTATAGAGCCGTAGAAATCACCTTGGGGCTGCACACTGGTTGTACCCTCAACTGAAAATACGAATACGGGATCGGTCACACCTGCCTCTGTATTTGGTTTGAAATAGATATCCCCTACAGCTATGACAGAGCCGGAGCCGACCAGGGTACACTTATCTCCTATCTTAAGTGCTTCCTGACCACTGCCCGTAGAATTACTGGCAACGAAGATCGTCTGGTCATTTAGGTCGAGCGTCATAGGCTTGTTTCCAGAGGTGCCATAGCAGATTGATGTTTCTTCGGTACTGTAAATAGTCCCAGTAAGGGTCAAAGTAGCCGGCGTGTTACTTGAGTTCTTGATCGTCAGTTCGCCCTCTACATACAGGGGCCCTAACTCCGTGTCGATGCCTGCAATATCTATAACGGTATCCGAATAGTAGTGCGTCCCGTCTTCGACATCATCCAGATAGAAATCGATAAGTTCATCTGCTGTCGGCCAGGGATTACTATAATACTCTAATGGACCTTGTTCTCCCTCTGAAGGCGTGACATTAGTACCGGGTTTGAGATTAATTTCTTCTTGGCTGGTAAGAACTTGCCCGAGTATGTCACCATAATCACCATAGATGTTGACACCCTCGATATAAGCCTCTATTTGAGTCCCGCTGCCATTGCCGGTAGTCGTTGATTCGACCCGATACGTCCCCGTCAGGTTTGTTACACCCTGATAAAGAGCGACAGATGTTATGGTGATATCCACGTTTTTGCCGTTAATATCGGTTATAGTGTAATTCCTGGGGGGGCTGCCCGGACTGCAGGGCAAGTAGCCATCTTTGTTCTGTATCTTCCAGATGGCATCCTCCACGCCGGCATCGACGGCATAAAGCTCGGCCGTCCTCGCCTCGTAAACTTCACCGGCAAGAAGCCCGGTGCCCATATAAGACAGCAGGGGAGCGGAGATCAGTCCACCAATCAGAAGCAAAATGAGCGCCATGACCAGCGCTGCCCCTTTTTCATCTTTTATTAATCTGTTCACTGCTATCTTCATCACTTCACCTCCCTGT
>DFBC01000165.1:30073-30481 GCA_002367235.1 Cellvibrionales bacterium UBA3090 | reverse complement strand
GACCGCCACGGGCTTCTCAAACATCGGACCGCTCCAGGCAAAGGTATGAAACTCGCCATTCTCGCCACAGGGATCTACGGTTTCTGGCAACCGGTTAATAAACCCACCGTCAAAAGATGCTCCCGCCAAAGCCTCTGGCATTTTCCTGGGGTCAAGGCAGGTAACATATGCCTGCAAACCGGCCTCAATCATTTGCCCGGCCAATTCATCGGTCGGGATTCCCCAAACAGGAAACATTAAGTCCAAGCCCGTCTCAGACATTCGATCTTCTCGATACTGCCTGATATCTTCCAGAAAAAGGTCGCCAAAAGCGACAGCATCCGGTGCCACTTCTCTTTTGGCTCGATCTATGGCCTCGGACATCAGGTGTTCATATTGCTCATTGCTACAGGGCCAAGGCAAGGCAAC
>DFBC01000165.1:18944-29980 GCA_002367235.1 Cellvibrionales bacterium UBA3090 | reverse complement strand
TCAGGATTTTGCTGTAACTGGTAGAGAGCCCAAGCAGAATCCTTACCGCTACTCCAAGACAATAACACTCGGGTTTTAGTATGTAAGCTCAAGTCAGTCATCACTACCTACCTATATCAGATCAAAGAAACCTTGTTTTAGAGAATGCGGTCAAGGGGCGAAACTGTAGCGAACTCCCACAACAGCACCCAAACCCAGTGTTTCAAAACCATACACCTCTTCATAATTTTCATCGAGGAGATTGTCCAGGCGAGTGTAAAGCGACAACTGCTTATTCATTTGGTAACTGGCCGTTAAATTCAACAGCGTATAATCGTCCAGCTTAACCACTCGAGACGGCTGAGGCCAAGGTGGGAAAAACAAATCATCCTGAGAGCCATTGTACTGGGCATTCAAATTGACATTGAACCGACTGTCTGGCGACCAATTAAGACTGACGCTACCGAGATGGCGGGGGCGGCGCAACTCATCCACTTCGCGATCGACACCTGAATCTGGCTGGGTAGCATCGGTATAGGTATAACTGGCCTTTAAGCCTAGAGTCGCAGAAAGTCTGGCATCCACGGTTGCCTCGACACCTTGGCGATCACTTCTGCCATTAATATTTTCTGCGGTATACGCAAATGTCATTGGGTCAAAAACAAAGCCATCAATTTCATTTTCTAACCGCGCATTGAAGTAGGTTAAACCAAGCAACAAATCTCCATCCAACAAAGTTTGCTCAATGCCTACTTCCCAGCTTTTGGATTCTTCAGGCTGTAGATCCGGGTTACCTTGGAAATTCGTATAAAACCCAAACCGCTCAGTAAAGGTTGGGCTTTTGATGGCAGTTCCGTAGCTCGCACGTACCCGGGTATCGTCATTAGGTAGTGTATAACTGGCCTCAAAACGACGAGTATTTGCATTTTGAAATTCATCATTATCGTCATGGCGAACACTGGCCGCCAAGGTCAGGTCATCCCACAGGGTCACCCGGTACTCTAACGCCAAACTATCCGCTCTTCTGTTTCGATCCTGATTGGGGTTCCCCCAGAACTGAACCGTACCGCGCTGGCTAAAATCTTCAGTTTCATGTTCAGCCAAAAATGATAACTGCTGCGTGTTATCGGCCCAATTCAAACTACTTAAGTAACTGTATTGTTTCTTTCGAATTGACTTGTCTCCAGTCAGACCGCCATCGGTAAACTCATCATTATTATGGCGACTGACCGACACCGCTACGCGCTGCTGCCAGTGATCATCGAATAGGGACAAATCCGCCTGAAGCCGGCCAAAACGCTGCCTAAATTCAGACTCTTTGTCTGCATCCTGAGGAAGACCGGTAACGAAAGAATCTATCTCATCAAATTCATTTTCTCCCTCAGTCTGACGACCTATAAGAGACAAAGACAGGTTATCTAGAAGCTGCCAACCCGCATTCAGATTTACCGTTGTATTTCTGTAGCCATCTTCTTCTCCCCCATGACGGGAGATGTTTTCACCGTCGGAAGAAACATGGGAGCCACTTAAATTAACATGGTAGGCATCGCCACTGCCGCCCAAACTAAACCCTGAGTGGTTGGTTCCGTGACTGCCCGCTTCAGAATAAATACTCCCCTGCAGCGGTTTACTTGCTTTTCGGGTCATGATATTTACCACGCCAGCTACAGCATCACTTCCCCACAATGCACTTTGAGGGCCGCGCA
Organism: Cellvibrionales bacterium UBA3090; assembly: GCA_002367235.1. GTDB lineage: Bacteria > Pseudomonadota > Gammaproteobacteria > Pseudomonadales > Porticoccaceae > Porticoccus. Next base: position 28,295 of record DFBC01000165.1, on the reverse strand, counting down.
CAATTTCAATCCGCTCTATACCCGCTGCCGGCAAGTGCGCCCAATTGAATTCGTCCCCCTGAGAGGGGTCGTTTACCTCTATACCATCAATCATCACCAATACATGATTGGCCTCTGCGCCACGCATTCTTAGCTGTGTTGATGAGCCAAGCACGCCATTTCTACTAATTGCTAATCCAGGCACATCACGCAGCAAATCACTCACCATAGTGGCATGAGAATTTTCTATATCTTTAGCCGAAATCACCGAAATGGCGTTGCCCGATTGCTGGATCTGAATAGGTTGAAAGGATGCCGTAACAACAATTTCCTTCATATCCGCTGGGATATTTTCAGTTGTCTGAGCATAAGTGTAAGAGTGGGACACAGTGGTAACAGCCAACAAAGTGGCAAGGGAAAGGTATTTCATCAAGATCTCTCCGGCGTTCATCCCCGAACGCGTAGTGAATAAAATCCACAGAGATACATTTGCGAAGTAGCGGCTACAGAAGAGTCAACAAGATGAAACCCAAAAGACCAAACGCCAAAACCAACACAACCGCACCCCGCGGTTCGTTTGCATAGCGACAGGCCGGTCTCCGGACTTATGAGCGGTTTCCCTGCTAAATCGCCTTCCCATATCAAAGATGACACAGTGGCTTTTGACCTAGCGCTTGAGCCTACAGATGACTTAATGGTCAGCAGACTCACTCAATTACCGTTGCGGGGGCAGTACCGGAATAATTGATCTTGGTTAAAGAATCAACGCACCGATTTCCCGTTTCACTCAACTCGCAGACATGCCAGCTGAGAACCTATTGCATAAGCAAGGCGAAGCAAATTACGCCCACTTCAGGCTAATGTCAATAATGAAAAAAAACGTGCCAACAGAAAGGCGGGGGATTTCAAGCAAGAAAAAAGGGCTATTCAAGAGCCTGCAGTGCATCCGTCACTTTTCGCACCGAGATAATCTCCATCCCGTCGATAGGCTGACGCGGGGCATTGCCCAAGGGGATGATCGCCCGTTTGAAACCATGTTTTGCCGCTTCGCGAAGGCGCTCTTGGCCATTCTGTACCGGGCGAATTTCCCCGGACAACCCCACCTCACCAAACACCATTAAATCTCTGGGGAGCGGGCGATCGCGAAAGCTGGAAATAACCGCAAGGATCAAGGCCAAATCAGCACTGGTTTCAAGTACTTTAACGCCACCTACCACGTTCACAAAGACATCCTGATCGCCCACCATAATGCCACCGTGACGGTGCAGCACAGCCAAAAGCATGGCCAATCGATTGTGCTCGAGGCCCACTGTGACGCGGCGTGGATTACCTAAATGACTATCATCAACCAAAGCCTGCAATTCCACCAACAGAGGCCGCGTTCCCTCCCATACGACCATCACCACACTACCCGAAGCGACTTCATCACCTCGCTGGAGAAAAATCGCCGAAGGGTTCGCCACTTCACGAAGCCCCCTGTCCGTCATGGCAAACACGCCCAGCTCATTAACCGCACCAAAACGGTTTTTGTTGCTACGCAGGGTACGAAAGTGACTATCGCTGGAGCCCTCCAGCATCAGCGAACAATCAATCATATGCTCCAGAACTTTAGGCCCGGCAAGGCTGCCATCCTTGGTTACGTGACCCACCAATAACAATACGGTATGAGTCTGCTTGGCATAGCGAACCAACATGGCGGCACTTTCCCGCACCTGCGACACACTGCCTGGCGCCGATGTCACATCGTCCAGGTGCATAACCTGAATTGAGTCCACTACCAGAATTTTTGGTTGTAACTGTTCCGCTGTGGCACAAATGACTTCTACAGAAGTCTCCGCCATGATTTGAAGTTGGTCTGTCGGCAAACCAAGACGCTTGGCGCGCATGGCTACCTGCTGGGGGGATTCTTCACCGGTGACATACAGCGCCGTTTGATTCTTGGCTAACTCGCATAGGGTTTGCAACAGGAGTGTGCTTTTCCCTGCACCAGGTTCGCCACCCACCAAAATACAAGAGCCAGGAACCATCCCGCCGCCCAAAACCAGATCCAACTCTTTGGCACCAGTCGTTATGCGCGGGATTTCAGCCAGGGCAATCTCCGCCAGTGTACTCACCGCGCCATCCGCAGCGCCGGCAAATCCCGTAGTACGACGACTCACCGGTGTACTAGAAGAGCCTAACCGCAACTCCGTAAGCGTATTCCAAGCGCTGCACTCATTACACTGGCCCTGCCATTTGGTGTAGTCGGCACCGCAATCGTTGCAAACATAAGCGGTCGTTTTCTTTTTGGCCACAGATTGTTCCCTCAAGTTAGGCCGAAGTCTACCATGCCAATTTGTTTAAGAAAGCGCGCCATAGCGCCGCAGGAGTTAATTAGGGGCTCAGCAGAATATTCTAGATAGTTTCAATGAAATTGAAGGGTAGCCCGAACAAAGGTTCGCGTCTCAAAGACATTGTTCTGGTTGAATTCATGGTAATCGCCGCCAAGGTTTTGGCCGATCAATTCTAATTTCAGATTTGATCCATTCAAATCGAAACTTTTTGCTATACGCATATCCACACGGTCATAAGATTCTCTATCTCCACCCCAGAAGGTCCAGGCCATTTCGTCTAAATAATAATAACCAAGACTTGCTTCCCAATCGCGACCAAAACCATGCGACATTAATACACTCGCTGTATGGCGCGGAGTAGCATCATTCTCATGCGCACATCGAAAAGCAAGCTCCTGGCAGTGCTGGTCTACCTCGGCATAAGCGTATGACACCCACAACCTAGATTGGCGAGAGAACTCCCAACTCGCACCAGTTTCAATGCCCATTACGTCTGTGGCCCCACCATTCTTATCGAGAATAGTACCAGGATTGAAGAGTGAAATTACTTCTGGGTAAAAAGGATCTGCGACAAACTCCAATTCTCGCTCAAACTCTTCTCTAAACAGCTTCACCTCTGTTAAAAGCGCCCGGCCCAACCAATAACCGACATACCCGATCTCAAAACTACGCAAGCGTTCAGGTTCAAGTTTTTCCAAAGAAACCTGAACCTGCTCTAAAACTGACCCATCATTAAGGCGAATGGACGCATCATGCAGGTGCTCTGCCAAATAAGGTTGACGCCAACTTTCAGCAGCAGCCACTTTGAATACATGGCCTTTAGCCAGCGTCACATTGACCCCAAGCCGCGAAGAAACCTTACCTTGTACAAAATTATTATCTTCGTAAGACAGGCCTAGGTTCATTAGTATGTTATCGGCTAATCGGTATTCCAAATTGCCGTAGGCTCGATAGGTCTCCATCGACTCACGATCATTCGAGCGTATAACCGCACGACCGTCCACAGTATCTCTACGATATCCCAGCCCCCATAAAGTACGGTGTTTACCACCGAGCAAATTCGTTTTCTGGAATTCTAAATCGAAGCGGTTTGAAGTAAAGTCAAATGCACTGCCTATAATTTCCTGGTCTTGTTGACCTGGGACAATGATGGGAATCTGGGCCGAGGGCACCCCCAAAATATCTGAAAGATATCCTGCATTATATTTATCTTCTTCCTCACTAGAACTAAGGCCAAGTTGGACATACCACTCATTTCCCGGTGTACCTGACTGCGTCAGCCTGAAATTACCATATTGCTCCGTAGGCTCTTTACTACCAACTGGATCAACAGATACACCTATCCCTCCCCGCCCCCAAGGCCCCTTGGAATAGCCAAGCTGAAAATCAAGAGCCGTATGTGAAGTAGACTGAAAATGCCCTTTCAACCGCCCCGTACGTGCCGTTGACTCATCATTTACATCATCAAACCCATCGGTATGGAAGTAACTGGCCGATGCAATATAATCAAATTTCTCACCGACGTGAGAGTATTGTGTCGACACAATACTTGTATCTTGACTACCATTTACCGCACTCAGCCTCCAACCAGGATGGGCATAAGCCTCTCTGGTGACAATATTAATAGCGCCTACAAATGCATTAGACCCGTAGGCAACACCTGCCGACCCTCTGACTACTTCTATACGATCGATATCGTCAAGAACAATCCCTAACCTATCCCAATCAACAATGCCAAACAACGAACCAACAGCGACACGGCCATCAATCAGCACCTGCATTCGTCGAGATAGACCATCTGACTGACCATGGTAAGTCACCGCCGTATGATGATCTCGCCAACTGAGTCCAACCTGAAAACCAGGAACCAAGCGGAACAAATCAGGAATCTCGACAAAACCGGAGGCTTCAATCATCTTTCGATCGATGACCGTCATGGATACCGGGGTCTCGGTAACCGATTGTGGCAACCGCGTCGCTGCAATTACGACAGGGATATCAGAGAGAAAATCCTCTTCGGTTATTTCGCTGCCCGCACATACTATGCCTGAAAGCGACAGCAGCAACGGCATGAGATAAGCCGCCGCATAGTTTGTCGGGAAGAAACCACCTTGAAGTGGGTTACATTTCCATTTCCGCATGTGCTTTAGGTTCTTTGGTTTTTGTTAAGCCACTCATTTTACCGAGGCTTTTTTGTAATAGATAACAACATTTCATCACAAGCTTTTCTTAAACTTGGGATGCCGTTTCTGATAAAGTGGCCATATGTCACTGATACCTGAAAAACCCTTAGTCATCTCGCCTTCGCTGGCGGCCACGATTGGTCTGGAAGAAGCTGTACTCCTGCAAGCGCTGAATGAATTGATGCATCACGGAGAGCCAGAGCCAAGCAAAGGCTATCAGTGGCTGAGCACGAACTGGCATCGGCTACAAAAAATTACCCCTTTTTGGGGAACCGGGGACATTCAACGCATTGTCACAAACCTACGTGACAAGGGGATTCTGTTGCTTGCTTCAGCGCCGTTTAGCGAAAGCCATGAACTACGCTTTGCCTTCAATGAACTGGTGATGCAGGACAATNNTCCCGGCAGTCCAAGAACAACCGAAAAAGTGTACACAAGCACCGTATACTCAATCTGCTCCCCAGCAAAAGCAAGGTGCCAAGCGCCTGGTGCCTGACTGGGAACCAGAACCCGAAGTCATTCGCCAACTGGCTCAATACAATATTCCCTCTGAATTCATCTCTGCCCAGTTACCCGAATTTATTACTTACTGGACAGAGCGTAACGAGCCCAAATTCAGCTGGGGCTCAAAATTTATTAAGCATGTACTCCGGCTTTGGCGCGAACAACAAACTGAAACGGCAAAACGTAGCCAACAGTCCTCCATGAACCATGACTGGCAGCCATCTAAAGATGCCATGGAAATCCTTACCCGCCAGGCAGGCATTAATGGCAATTTTGTAGAAGATGCAATTCCCGAGTTTATTTTGTACTGGATGGAAAGAGGTGATGCATCCAACACGTGGAATAGTCGCTTCATCATGCATGTAAAAAGACAGTGGGCACGCTTCACTACTACGATGGAGAATGACTCAGAGCCACGAGCTCTACCTGCTGACTGGCAGCCCAGCGAAGAATTATATGAAGTGCTGAACCTAGCCAACATCCATCGTTCTTTTGCAGAACGCCTGGTACCAGAATTTGTACTCTACTGGAGAGATAGCGGCCAGATTTATAATTCTTGGAATACTAAATTTTTGCAGCAAGTTAAGCGGGCCTGGTCCCGCCAGCAATCCGGCTCAACTCAGGTAACAAACAATGGACAACAGCAACGGCCTAATCGATCAAACAGTACGAGATCTAGCAACCTCATCGACGAACTCAGTGACCGCAGCTGGGCCAGCACCTGAGAAATCCATTCACTTGGTCGATGCCATCAACCAGGTATTTGCACTCTTCAGACTGAACTACCACAACCAGTTTTACAGCGCATATAGCGACACCGAGCTGCTCAATCAAGCAAAACGCCTTTGGCTGGAAGCGCTATCACACTTGACAGAAAAACAGATACTGACCGGCGCAAAGAAGGTTATTGAAACCTCTGACTATCTCCCCACCCTCAACCGAATGCTGCAGTGCAGTGAAGCATCGGCTGGAAATGACGGATTGCCGAGCCCTCATGACGCATACCAAGAAGCCTGTAACGCCCCCTCACCCAAAGCCAGTTACGGCTGGTCACATTTGGCAATCTATTATGCGGGATTAGAGACCGGCTGGTATCGATTGGCCAATGAACCGGAATCAAGCAGTTATCCCGCTTACCTGGAAAACTATCGACGCCTTTGCCGTGAGATTGCGCAAGGGAAACAACTTATTTCTCCCATGCCTCCCGCGCTGAAAGAAGAGCTAAAACCACCACTAAGCAAAGAGGAGTCCCGTGCCCACTTGAAGCAACTGAAAGATCAGTTGGCGCTGGACAACTAAGCTCGTCCAGCTCAAACAACCACGATCAGAATTCCTATAAAAGCACTACGAAAAAAAACGCAGCTCAAGGGCTGCGTTTCAACAATCAGTAATCAGTCCGCTTACTCCCAGAATTTCCACCACTTACGACTATGCTCTTCCCGAGAAGACTGTCCCTGCTCCGAACCTTTGCCCAGCTCTTTACGTTCTTGCTCAGCTTTTTTCTCTCGCTGCTTGGCTAGCCCATCCCCATCGTCGTGATCGCGATCCCTTTCTTTCTTAGCCTGGTCTTTTATTTTTTTCTTATCATCATCAAAGTCATCGTCACGATCACCCTTGTGCATTTCTTTCATTTCTGACTTGTGCTCTTTCATAGCGGATTTACCACCGGCGTCGTCAGGTTTTTTTGCCAAGGCCAATTGTGCTGAACCAAAGCCCATTATCAACGATATAAAAACAACCAAGATCTTATTCATCACAATTCCCTCCAATTGAGAATAATCGACTGCAGGCCTTGCTACTTTTTCAGCTGCCGATAAACAACTAACAGCAAGAGTGCACCTAAAGTCGCCGTAGCGATACTACCCAAGCTAAAACCGCCTGTCGTACCAAGTCCTAAAAAAGAGCCTACCCAGCCGCCCACAAAGGCGCCGGCGATACCCAAAAGTACGGTAATAACAAAACCACCGCCATCTTTACCCGGCATAATCAACTTTGCCAGAATACCCGCAACCAACCCCAAAATAATCCAGGAAACAACGCCCATCATGTTCTTCCTTTTATTAGATGATATAAAAGCCCCGGAATAACCGGGGCTTTCTTAGTTTAGTCGTTACTAGCCACTTGATGCAGATGTACATCAGTTTGTGGGAAGGGAATAGAGATACCTTCTTCATCAAACCGCTTTTTAACTGCCTCGGTCAACGCAAAGTGTACGCCCCAATAATCCGCTTTATTCACCCATGGGCGAACCACAAAATTAACACTGCTATCCGCTAATGCCACCACGGCAATCGTTGGCGCTGGATCCTGCAACACACGCTCATCTGCGGCAACAACCTCTTCAAGCACTCTTTTTGCTTTGTCTATGTCGTCACCGTAGCCAATACCCATAACCAAATCGACTCGGCGGGTATCATTGGTGGAATAATTGGTAATCGTGCCACCCATGGCTTGTCCGTTGGGAATAATCACTCGTTTGTTATCCCCAGTATTAAGCTCCGTAGTGAAAACCAAAACTTTGGCTACCGACCCAGAGACACCAGCAATCTCAACAAAATCACCTACCCGGTAGGGTTTAAAAATAAGAATCAGCACCCCAGCTGCAAAGTTAGCCAAAGATCCCTGCAGCGCCAAACCAACCGCTAAACCAGCGGCACCTATCACGGCAACAAACGAGGCCGTATGAATGCCAAGCTGCCCCAGAGCGGCAATCATCACAAAAATCAGTACCGCGTAGTAAACCAACGTGGAAACAAAATGCTGAATTTCCACATCCATTTCTTTTTTCTGTAATGTTTTTTCTACAGCATCACCGAGCCATCTCGCCAATTTTTTACCAACGACGACGATAACGACCGCTATCAGCACCTTCAAACCATAGAAAAGAATGAAATCCCCTACAGTGTCCATCATGTTCTCCATCAGTTTTCTCCTAAAACACTCGAATTATTTATCAGATACCTAGCCGTCTAAAAAACCACGCCTATATTATTACGGTAATGCCAAGCAAGGTGCCGAGAGACAAATAGCGCGCACAGCTCTACCTAAGTAACGATAAATATTAAACCGATGTCGAATGACCAGCCACCGGCTTACTACCTGCAAGTCAGGCCTTAATCCCCCTTAAGACACGACCTAAAAATAGAAGAGGCCCCTATTACAAGGCCACTTTATATACATTTATTTCAACGATACCCAAAGCGCGTGAATAATACCGGGAACCCAAAAAAACAAGCACAACACGATATTAATGACTAAATCTTTACCCGCACCGACTTTCAAAAAAACAGCCAGTGGCGGCAGTAAAAGTGATGCAATGATCAGAAGAATTTTGTTATCCATCCAGAAGTCCTCATTTATTTTTTTCTTATAGGGGCCCCATGCCCCACTTTGAGCATCCAATATAGAGAAAATACGCACTATGGTAAACCTCTCACAAGTGATACCACACCGCGCACCCACACCCCATCTATTCAGCAGTAACCACCTCAACCTTGTCTACTTTTTGGAATCCTCGTGGCAGCTTATTGCCTCGACGCCCCCGCTCTCCACGGTAGTGCTCCATATCCGATAATTTCAGATTGAGATAGCGCTTCCCCGAATGCACCAGCAGCTGCTGACCTTGGGTAATTACGGCTACGGCTACCATAAATTCTTCACGAGATTGCAATCGTGAAGATGGGATATTAATCAACTTATTGCCTTTACCCCGTGCGAGCTGAGGCAGATCCGCCAATGCAAACACCAACATGCGCCCCTCATTGCTCACTGCCACAACAAAACTGGCATCGATATCACCGACGGGCAAGGGTGGTAGAACACGCCCGCCCTTGGGAACCGAAATCGAGGTTTTACCCGATCGGTTTTTGGTGTGCAAATCAGCCAACGTAGCAACAAAACCGTAGCCCGCATCCGTAGCCATTAGCATCTGCTGGCTATCGTCACCCATAATCACGCCGTTAAAGGTTGCACCTGAGGGCGTGTTAAGACGCCCCGTTACAGGCTCACCCTGCCCTCGCGCCGAGGGCAATGTATGTGCAATCAGCGAATAAGTTCGACCAGTAGAGTCCAAGAGTATGACATTCTGATTACTTTTTCCCTTCGCGGCACAAAGGAAGTGGTCGCCAGATTTGTAACTTAGCGAGGAGGGATCAATATCATGGCCCTTTGCCGAGCGAATCCATCCTTTTTCCGACAAAACCACCGTCACTGGCTCGGAGGTCAGAAGGTCAGATTCACTAAATGCCTTTGCCTCCCCCCTTTCTCTCAGAGGAGACATGCGCTCATCGCCAAATTCCTCAGCAACATCTAAGAGCTCATTGCGTACCAGCGTTTTTAGCCGCCTGTCCGAA
>DFBC01000165.1:13882-18809 GCA_002367235.1 Cellvibrionales bacterium UBA3090 | reverse complement strand
TCCTCGCTGCGAACAATATGAATCACCTCATCAATATTGAGAAACGCTACCAGCAAGCCGTCCAACAAGTGCAGGCGTTTGTCCACTTTATCCAGGCGATACCGCAACCTGCGGCGCACCGTATCCACTCGAAAACGCAGCCACTCGGTTAAAATTTTATCCAGTGATTTTACTTCCGGGCGGCCATCGATACCGATCATGTTGAGATTAACTCGGTAGTTCTTTTCCAGATCCGTGGTAACAAAAAGGTGGCCCATTAAGCTGTCTAAATCCACTCGATTGGAGCGAGGCACAATCACCAACCGAGTCGGGTTTTCATGATCGGACTCATCCCTGAGGTCTGCTACCATCGGTAATTTTTTTGCATTCATTTGCGAGGCGATTTGCTCCAGAACTTTGGCACCCGATGCCTGATGAGGCAGCGCCGTCACGACAATATCGCCATTTTCCCTCTGCCATACCGCCCGCATTTTTAGGCTTCCACGACCTGTCTCATAGGTTTTTATAATCTCCTCACGAGGCGTAATAATTTCCGCCTCGGTGGGGTAATCGGGCCCCTGTATGTGTTCACACAACTCACGGAGTGTCGTTTTGGGTGCTTCCAACAAGCGAATGCAGGCGCTCACTATTTCTTTTAGGTTGTGAGGGGGTATATCTGTGGCCATCCCCACGGCAATTCCCGTGGTGCCATTGAGCAACACATGTGGTGCACGAGCTGGCAGGATTTCTGGCTCATTTAATGTGCCGTCGAAATTAGGCTTCCAATTGGCGGTTCCCTGCCCTAGTTCTGACAGCAACACATCGGCAAACCTAGCCAACTTCGATTCGGTATACCGCATGGCCGCAAAGGACTTGGGGTCATCGGGAGCACCCCAGTTTCCCTGCCCATCCACCAAGGGGTAACGATAGGAAAATGGCTGAGCCATCAACACCATTGCTTCATAGGCGGCACTATCACCATGGGGATGAAATTTACCAATCACATCGCCAACCGTACGGGCAGATTTTTTATATTTCGCCGTCGACTTGAGCCCGAGCTCACTCATAGCGTAGATAATCCGCCGCTGCACAGGCTTAAGCCCATCGCCAATATTTGGCAGTGCCCGATCAAGGATCACATACATGGAGTAGTCAAGGTATGCCTTTTCCGCATAACTGCGTAGAGCTGTCTGCTCCACCACATCATTAATCACAGTAGTGTCTGTCATTTTTCGACCGTCAATCCCTCATTTATCAGTTGTGGCTAGATGGCAATATCCATCTGCGGGAGATCTTTATTTTCCCGTGTAAAATCACCTTCGCAAAGAATGACTTGACCGGATTGAACACCTTTATTCACCAAATATTCTTTTACCACGTCGCTGCGCTGGTTAGACATCTGTTTAAGTGCCGCCACCTGCTCCGGTGTCACCATCTCAACTGGCGGCTTGGAGGGAGCTTCCTGAGCGGCATCCTGACGTGTCGACTTGTCGTCGACTTTGCTACCGTTCTCAGGTTCAACCGGTGCAAATTTTGCCGACCAGTCCTGCCAAGTGGATGGCGCACAGAAGGACAAGCTTAACTGCTCGCGAGTAGTTAACAGCTCCGACAGCTTATCCAGATTAGCTGTCGCTTCAATGGCCAGAGCAGTATCTCCAGGCGTAAACAGAATTGGCTCAAAGGTTAAATTGGACAGCGTTTCCTGAAGGGTTCCCTTCACAATCAAACCAAAGGGTAAATAGTAGTTCACAATCGTTTCACTGATGACCTTAAACATGACTTTGCCGATAATATGACGAAGGGAAAAATCGGGGGAGTGAATGTCGCCAGTTATTGGTAAATTTAATTCAACCATGCCGTTCTTGTCGCGTAACAATCCCAAGGCAAATCCCAGGGGAACACCCAACGACTCAGCCCCCTCAGGCATTTCACCCTCACTTAACGGCGACACTTCCAGTTTATGAAAGCGCGCAATCACTGACGCATCGATTTCATCCTCTCGTACAGCAAATTTAATATCGGCCTCTGCGACTCCCTGGTCGAGGCTATAGCCAATATATTGTGATGCATAGGTGGATAGCTCACGCGCGTCTAAACCACGCAGCTCCCCCTCAATAGCCGTATTCAGTTTGTCGCCGAACGGCGAAAGATTTCCGTTGAATTTAATATGGCCAAATTTATTAATACCCAAGTTAAAGGCCAGTAGCGAGCTGACTTTGGGGGAAGAGCTCTCAATATTATCGACCATAAAACTCAGATCATTAAAGGTTTGCTGGAATACGGGAGAAACACTTTCATCCAATACTAACAACTGCCCTTTGGACCCAATCCTGACCTGACCTATGGCGTATTCAACCACTGCCGAAGGCTCCGACAGCTCAGAGGGTGGCAGATTGGCATCACTTTCAGCCCTGATCATTCGTTCAATATCGGCAACCAGTTGTAACTCACCGGAAGCATTGCGGTGAATGACCGCCACCGGGTCAACAACCGTTAGTTCTTTGAGAGAAAATCGACTGACGGATTTATCCATGCCAGTCAGCTCAATTTTTGGCGTGGAAAAATTGAATCGAGCCTGAGACAGCCCCTCGACATCTCTCTCCAACAGCTTTAAATCACTTAGCTGAAAATGGGCCAGAGTCAGAGCATCGCCCTCCGCCATTAAACCGGACAGATGAGTATCTCGAATTAACAGTAAATCCCGCAGATTAGCCTTGTCATGTACAGAGGCGTCAGCCACAACCAGTCGGTCGAGCGCAAAAGCAGTTTGCTGGGAATTATTTTGAACGGCCGAATCCTGAACATCTGAATCCCGGGTATCCGCCACAGGGGCTTCAGGAATGATTCGTTTTATTAATTCTGGTGCAAACGCCAGCTGACCGGTAGCTGTCGTATCCAACCCCACATTAATACTGGAAAGATCTAGTTCACCTATGCGTATAGTCTCACCAAAAGAAGCGTCAGCTAGTGACAGCCACCCCAGCTCCAGATCGCCAGTGGTTTGTCCCCGCTCAGACATCACCGGCAGCAACATAACATCCGACACCTGAAGATTTTTTAATCCCACATCAGATCCCAACATCGATAACTGTTGCAGATCAAAATCATTGAAAGAAAGCAACTTTTGGCTGTTATGTCCCTCGCTGACAGCCACAGAGTCAATGATCAACTGCCCTACAGAAAAAGCACTCTGGTTATCGCCTCGATCAACAACCTTAACTTCGGGCGGCTCTGGAAGTAATGGCTCAAGGCTCGCCATCAACCGAGGGGAGAACAGGGGCTCGCCCTGTCCACCAAGATTCAGATCCACCTGCAAGCCTGATAGCGATACCCGGTCAATGTGGCTGCCATCACCGACACCCAAGTCGAATAGAGACAACGAGGACAAGTACAGATCCCCTGAGATAATCTTCGTCGCGTCCCTAACGGGCAACACACCCAATGATTCAACAGACACAGCGGCCACACGCCAACTTGCCAGATCTTCACTGGTCACCGCCTCGACGCTTATCTGGCCAACGCCCGCCAGCTCAACCGATTCCTTTTGATCCGTCCAGCGAATATCCTGCAAGAAAACGCTGGGGATCTCTGCTGAAGGAGCATCACCCAGCTGCAGGTCAAGATTACCCAACAGTGCGAGCTTATTAAAGGCAACACATTGACGCATGGCTAGGTCACCACGTTCATCCAGCCGGGCGTAACAAAGCTGACTGTTTGCCACCTCCAAACGCTCTAACAGCATGCGTGTGATAGTGCTCCCACTGCCGGATTCAACCGCGTTTGGCGCTGCAGCCTCAGGGGCTGATTCGGGCAAGGGTACTCCCCCCACCCGCAGACCCGCCTCTGTCACAACAAGATCAACAGCCATACCGTCAATCAGTACATGCTCTATTTTTAACCACTGCGATAATAGCGGTGCCCAATCAATATTTAACTGGATCTCTTTTAGAATAAGTTGCTCGGTTTCACTGGCCGCGATACGAACATCATTGATTTGGACCGAACCTAAAACGGGTCGGATATTTATATACCCTATCTCCGCTTCAAGCCCCTGCTGCTCCAACCAATCAACAATCTGCCAACGAAGTACAAATGGCAACAATGAGACGACCACGACAATAACAACCGCAGTGGTCACTAGAACCGCTTTAACTGCTTTACCCAAAAGGTCTGAAAAGTTCGCCATCTCTAATTCGCCAAAAATTAATACGCGGCTTTCTTCTAGCAGCCGCCGTAAGGTGATGTTGCAGGCGCGCGCCTACACATCAGCCAAGTTGCCCCTTTTTTCTAACCATTCTTTTCTATCGCCAGCCCGCTTTTTCGACAACAACATATCGAGAATTTGATGGGTGTCGTCTCCCGCAGCAATCGTCAACTGAACGAGTCGACGCGTGTCTGGATCCATAGTGGTTTCTCTTAACTGCAAGGGGTTCATTTCTCCTAGCCCTTTGAACCGCTGCACATTGACCTTGCCACTCTTTTTTTCTGCCGCGATACGATCCAGCACACCCTGTTTCTCACTTTCATCCAAGGCATAGAAAACCTCTTTACCAACATCAATACGGTATAGGGGCGGCATAGCCACATAGACGTGGCCCGCAGACACCATGGTTTGAAAATGCCGGACAAAGAGTGCGCAGAGCAGTGTGGCGATATGCAGCCCATCAGAGTCCGCATCGGCCAAAATACAAACTTTGTGATAGCGCAGATTACTGAGGTCATCCGATGCGGGATCGATCCCCAGCGCCACGGAAATATCATGTACCTCTTGCGAGGCCAGAATTTCCTGACTATCCACTTCCCAAGTATTCAGAATCTTGCCCCGCAACGGCATGATTGCCTGAAATTCCCGACTTCTGGCCTGCTTGGCTGAGCCACCAGCAGAGTCGCCTTCCACTAAAAACAATTCACAAATTTCCGGGCTATCAGAAGAGCAGTCCGCCAGTTT
>DFBC01000165.1:6273-13735 GCA_002367235.1 Cellvibrionales bacterium UBA3090 | reverse complement strand
CCTGAAACAAATGCCGCAGCTTCCCGGGATGACAACCGCTCTTTTGTTTGCCCGGAGAATTGAGGGTCTGCCAACTTGGAAGACAGGACATAAGCACATTTGTCCCATACGTCATCGGGCGTGAGCTTCACCCCGCGGGGAAGCAAATTGCGAAACTCACAAAACTCTCGCATCGCATCCAGCAACCCGGTGCGAAAACCATTTACATGGGTGCCGCCTTGAGCCGTGGGAATCAAGTTAACATAACTTTCCTGAATTAATTCACCACCCTCGGGCAGCCATTGAACGGCCCAATCCACCGCTTCACTCTTGCCAGAAAAAGAGCCAATAAACGGTTCGGCGGGCACGGTATCCCAACCTGTCGTTGCCCCCTGCAGGTAGTCCTGCAAACCATCCTCATAGCACCAGGTTTCCAACTCGCCACTGGCTTCATCCTTGAACGAAACCTCAAGCCCGGCGCACAGTACCGCCTTGGCTCGCAATACATGCTTAAGCCGTGGGACCGAATATTTAATCGTGTCAAAATATTGCGGGTCTGGCTGAAAGCGCACCATTGTTCCGGTGTTACGCTTGCCACAGGTATCCACGATGGCAAGGTCAGAAACTTTATCACCTCCGGCAAAACCCATTCGATAGACGTTGCCATTGCGCCTAATACTCACCTCTAGCTTTGCTGAAAGGGCATTAACCACAGAGACGCCGACACCGTGCAGGCCACCAGAAAACTGGTAGTTATTATTCGAAAACTTACCGCCTGCATGAAGGGTCGACAGAATAACCTCTACCCCCGGCAAACCCTGTTCGGGATGAATATCTACCGGCATACCTCGACCGTTATCTGCCACCGACAGGGAACCATCACGGTTCAGTACGACATCGACCTTGGTGGCGTGACCAGCCAGCGCCTCGTCTACACTGTTATCAATAACTTCCTGCGCCAAATGGTTTGGACGGGATGTATCGGTATACATGCCTGGACGCTTTCTTACCGGATCCAAGCCGGTAAGAACTTCAATATCTTCTGCTGTGTAATTAGTCATAAGCCGTCAGTGAAAGTTGTAGGAAGTCGAGGATATCTGGCAGATAACGCTCATAGTTTTGAAAGCTGTGATCACCGCCTTGCTCTATCGTTAGTCGGCAATCCGCGTATTTAATTTCAGCTTGGTGATAGTCCAGTACTTCATCACCCGTTTGCAACAGTACCCAATAATTTTTTGGGTTTTTTAATGACACCACGTCCAGCTCTCTAGCCATAGTCACATGACGAGGCTCAAGCGTATAGCATTCACCCGTATGGTAGTTTGCATTTTCGCCCAGATATTCCTCCATAAACTCATAGGGACGAACTGACGGGTTAATCAGCACAGATCTTAAACCATACTTTTCTCCAAGCCAGGTGGCGTAGTACCCACCCATGGAGCTTCCGATTAAGCCTATTGGCCCTTGAATAGTCTCGACTAGCGCTTGCAGCTGCTCACTAGCCAAGTCGGGTTTGCTACTTAGCGCCGGGCAGTAAAAGGGAATATCTGGCGCATTTGCAGAGAGCCAGCCACAGGTTTGCCTGGCCTTGAGCGACGCTGGAGAGCTATTGAATCCGTGGATGTAAATTAATGCCATACCCAACCATAACTCTATGAGTGCGACGGCATTATAGCGGGATTAACCCAGCCGAGATAACCTGTGAAAGAGGAAATTTCAATACCCGATACAACTTTGATCCATCGCCTGCATATCGTATTGAAGGCGCTCGACGCCAGTGTTTATAGTGCCATCGCCGCAAAGGTCAATCCACCGATAACCCGGCGCTTGATCACTCAACGCAAACGTGTCGCTTCCCGATGCAAACTGGACACAGGTGGACGGCGTACTGTAGACCGGCAGCCCCCCGCAGACAGACTCACTCTCTTGGTGCACGTGACCTGAAAAGATAGCTCTAAGGTTTTTGTGCTGCGCATTATGCTGAACTAACAGCTCTGCTAACGTTTCATGGTTGGCGATACGTTGCTCATCAAGCCATTTACAGTCGATCTTGGAAGGGGGGTGGTGCACAAACAACAAGGTATACCTATCGGAATACAGTCTCAACAAATGGCCTAACTGAACCAGCTCAGCTTCGGCAAGCACACCTCCCACCTCGCCAGGCACGGCGCTAACCAGAAAAATGACAACCCAATTGCCCAATTCTACAGCCTTGGTAAATGGCTGATCCATAACCTCCGTCATCACAGAAAAATCATCATGGTTGCCTGGCAGCCAGGCGTAGGGTAACTGGCTAGCCTTCATTGACTGGGAAAACAGTTGATAGGTTCGACCATCACCTTCACTGGCAATATCTCCGGTAACGGCAATCAGGGAAGGGGGCTGTTTATGGTCTTTTATTTCAGCCAACACATTGGAAAAGCTATTATAGGTATTAATTCCAGCCAAGGTGAAACTCTGATCGCTACCTAGGTGACAATCTGAAATTTGCACAACTCGAATAGCACTATCGCTGCCTGGTTCAAACTCCATCAAGGATGACTCCCTCCATTCCTGCCCTTTTCATATGGCAATAAATAAACATGCTTGCCTCAGGGCCTTTGACTTGTTAAGTGGTGGCTCCAAATAACGGCTCAGCGTGATAACCGTACTCCAGACACTGAGACAACCATTCACCTAAAAACAGATTCCATTGCGCCTTTTCATCTTGATGATGCATTTTTCGATTCGGGTATTCGTATTTAGGATGAAGGTGCCGCATACCCTCACATGACACGACCTCTGCCACCTGTGCATCATGGTACAACCTCAATGTGAGCGCCGGCAATCTAAGCCAGTGGCTAGCCGTAACCATATCTGCCTCCTGCACAAGCGCAACCAAGGTAGTGTAGCGAGTCTGCTCCAGCACGCTCAGCTTCAAAATATGATCACCACCATGATGCAACCCAATTTTTCTTTCATTACACGTCTTAATATTGGGAAACAATTTCATCAAGCGCACATAATTTGCGTCACAGTCTGCCATATACCTGCGCAGGTCTACTTTGTAACGTATTTTTGCTCGACTATTCATGCTACTCCGTCACATTTTTAACGGCTTTACACTACCCAAAAGGCTCTCAACGATCATTACTTTTAGCCATCAACCTACGACTCACTTTCTCAAAGAACAACGGTTAGCTCGCAACCACATTAGTGCAATCGTTGTTGCCGCATTGTTACACAACCCCTGGTCAAGCCAGTCTAGCGCTGTGGCTTCAGACACAACATTCAGGCGTATATCCTCAGACTCATGATCCAGCCCAAATATTCCTCCGCAATCTTGCAGGTCTGTTAGCGCGCAGTAAAGATGCATTCTCTCACTGGTACCACCAGGGCTTACCCAGTAATCACAGATAGTAACAAGCTCCACATCCGCAATACCGGCTTCCTCCTGAACCTCTCTTCGCGCGACATCCTCTAGGGTTTCACCCTCCTCAACCATCCCTGCAACTATTTCATGTAACCAGGGGCTTTCTGTATGCTCAAGTGCACCGACTCTGAACTGCTCTGTCAATCCAACCAACTGATTGACCGGATCATAGAGAAGCACACCAACACAGTGGCCACGCTCAAACAGCTCCCTGACTATTGGCTTGCTCCACCCCCCAGAAAACAGCTTGTGACGCAGGGTAAGACGGACCATTTTAAAAAACCCGAGAAACACTTCCTCTCGCTTTATCAGCTGAAAATCAGACCGAGTAAATTTCTTGTCGGGTAGCATCACTGAACCACCTTGCGTAGTGTTAATAAGCCCTTGATAAAACCACACTACACAGCCGCCCACCGACTGTCCAGCGCAAACAAATCTGATAGACTCTCGACATTAGATAAACACTGGAAGGATTCTGCATGCGCGCCATCACAGCCACAACAGGCCTGTTATCTATCCTCCTAACGGTATCCTGCTGGGGCGATTCTTTATCAACGATTTATGAGCTAGCCTTGAAGAATGACCCACAGCTGAGGGCGGCCAGGGCGGCCTATCTGGCAGGTTCTGAATCAAAGAATATCGGCCGGGCCAGACTGCTCCCTCAAATCAGTGCCGTAGGCGAGTACACAGAAATAGAATCGGAGGGTTCATCTACTTCCGTTCTTGGACAAGGTGCGATATTTGGCCGAGAGGGTCAAACGGATCAGGACGCCAAAAACTACTCAATCACCCTCACCCAACCTATCTTTGATTTACCGGCATGGTTCGACTTCCAGCAAGGCAAAGAGCTCAGCGAACAAGCGAAGTTACAGTTTTCAGCCGATCAGCAATCACTCATTTTGCGTAGTGCCGACAGTTACTTCGAGGTACTTCGCGCCAGAGAAAATCTGGAAACATCCCTCGCAGAAGAAAAGGCCATTCAACGACAACTGGAACAAACCAGAGAGCGTTTTGAAGTTGGCCTCTTGCCTATTACCGATGTGCATGAAGCACAAGCAGCCTACGATAGCGCACGGGTGAATACCCTAGAGTCAAAAGGAGCCCTGGATATAGCCTTTGAAGGGCTAACGGTTTTAACCGGTCAACCCCATGAACAGCTCTCAGGCCTGATGGCAGACTTCCCCATCGTTCAACCAGATCCTATTTCACAGGAAGCATGGGTACAGTTTGCCCTGCAAAATAACTTTTCTCTTCAAGTTGCAAAATATGCCAAAGATGCCGCAGAAAAAAATGCCCAATCTAAAAAATACGAACATATGCCCACCCTCACAGGAAAAGCCTCTTACTACGACAACAGCTCCACCAGCGACTTTAGGGGCACCGATTTAAACACCAATCAATTCTTTACCAGCCCCTCGGAAACAGATCAGGATGGCCATTCAATCGGGTTGCAACTTAACATACCACTGTTTACCGGCGGCCTCGTAAGTGCAGAAAGACGGCAGGCGTACCAACAGTTTGTTCAAGCGGAAGAAAACCACATAAGCGCCCAACGAACCACTGTCAGGGGTGCCCGCTCCCAACATTTACAGGTGCTCACGAATACCGCCAGAGTCAAAGCGCGCAGTCAGTCGATCACTTCAGCTGAAAGTGCACTAGAGGCAACCCAGGCCGGTTACGAAGCTGGAACCAGAAATATTGTCGACGTACTTTTAGCACAGAGAACCCTCTATCAGGCCCGACGAAACTACGCCAATGCACGATACGACTACATCAGTAGTATTCTTCGACTTAAAGAGGTTGCAGGCCAGCTAAGTCCGGAGGATGTTTATCAGCTGAACGCCTGGCTCGACCCAGCTATTAACGTGGTAAAAGCTGGTGTTCGATAACGCCGAGCAAGCGATTCAGCGCGCCACGATTATTATCAGCCACCGCTTTTGCTGATACAGCCATCTGACTGGCAACTTCAGGATTTTCTATCAGCTCAAGCACCTTGCCGGCTATGTCTTCAGCGCTCTCACAGACAACCATCCCCTTCTCTGCCAACAGTAATCGCGAGGCTTCAGAAAAATTGAACAGGTGCGGACCACTCAGTATCGGAACCTGCCAAGCCGCCGGCTCGATCAGGTTATGACCGCCCACAGGCATCAGGCTTCCCCCAACGAAGGCAATATCACATGCACCAAAAAACAATAGCAACTCACCCATGGTATCGCCAAGCACCACCTGATCATCCCGCAACGGCGGGTTACCCCCGCTACGCCTAACAACCTGTAGATTTCGTCCAGCGCAGAGCTGAGCGACCTCATCAAATCGCTCCGGATGACGTGGAACCAGCACCAACAACAGTTCAGAACAACTACGCCTGATCTGCTCGAAGCTGTCGAGAATAATTTCATCCTCACCGCGATGAGTACTGGCCGCCAGTAACACCGGGCGATTGGCTTCAGACCGCCACTGGGCTCTCAATGCCGCAGCCCTATTCTTCAAATCATCATCCAGATGAAGGTCAAACTTTATATTCCCAGTGATGATGAGCTGCTTTTTGCTTAAGCCCAAGCCGAGAAAACGCTCCCCATCATCCTCATGCTGAGCCGCCACACAATTAATTCGCCGCAACATTGGTTCAGTTAATTTAGAGAACTTGCTGTACCCCTTGGCTGACTTTTCAGACAATCGGGCATTGGCAACCACAACGGGAATATCACGGTCACGGCAACAATGAACCAGGTTGGGCCATAGCTCAGTTTCCATAATAACCAGAATGTTGGGCTGCACCCGCTGAAGAAACCGGCTTAACACGCCTGGCAAATCATAGGGCGCATATACATGGTATACACTCTCACCAAATACAGCCCTGACTCTCGCCGAACCCGTTGGCGTCATAGTGGTAACTGCCAGCAGTGCCTCGGGGTAACGAAGCTGTAACTCCTTGATCATGGGCACTGCAGCCAACGTTTCTCCGACAGAAACTGAATGCACCCAAATGACTTGTTGCCCGGGATCGACGGTTGGCACGAAACCAAACCGCTCAGCCCAGCGTTTACGGTAATCTGGCGCTTTCCGTCCTCGCCATATCAACCGCAACAAAATAAACGGTGTCAGCAGATAAAATAACAGTGAATAAAGTGCAAGAGACATACTACCGATGACACCCGTAGATCAATTTTGTCGAAAGCATAAAGCCATTGGTCAGGGTATACTAGTGCACCATGTGCAAAATCTGGAGTCTCAACAGGTTACAACCTGCTCCTGGCAATGGTAAAACAATCCGCCTAATCAAACCTGCCGGAACGCTGTCTTTATGTCGAACACTGTCCGCCAAACCCTGACCTGTGATGTGGCCATTATCGGCGGGGGCATTGCCGGGTTGTGGCTGCTGAACAGGCTGACCAACGATGGCTACAATGCCTTGCTGTTCGAGCAAACAGCTCTGGGTGGCGAACAAACTGTCGCTAGCCAGGGAATGATTCACGGCGGCATAAAATACACGTTGAGTGGCGCCCTGTCGGGAGCGTCTGAAGCGATTGCCGATATGCCCGCCTACTGGCAAGCCTGCATGGATGGAAAAGGAAACGTAGACCTAAGTGGTGCAACGACCTTGAGTGACCACTTTTATATGTGGTCAAGTGCCAGCGCACTCTCAAGAATGACTACCTTCTTAGCCAGCAAAGCCACCCGTGGTCGAGTCAATAAGGTCAACAGTAAAGACCGTCCAGCCATTTTCCAGAACGACCAATTTAACGGTAGCCTCTACAAGCTTGTGGACATGGTGCTAGACGTACCCAGTGTAATAAAGACGCTTGCGAGTCATTGCCAGAAACGCATTTTCCAGATTGACTGGAATAAATCCCAGTGGCACCACCTTGCAGACAATAAAGTAGCCCTCGATTTTACCTACGACGGTCACGTTCACCGCCTGGAAGCAAGTCAATTCGTGTTAACAGCAGGCCAAGGCAATGAGCAGATACTTAATGAGCTAGGCATTGAGTCACCGCAAATGCAACGACGGCCATTGCAGCAGGTTATGGTCAAGCATACTTATCCGCACCGATTTTATGGCCATTGCCT
>DFBC01000165.1:0-6174 GCA_002367235.1 Cellvibrionales bacterium UBA3090 | reverse complement strand
CGTTATCAGCAATGCAAAAAATGAATTAACCGAACTCATGCCATGGGTAGATTTGTCAGGTGCTCGATGGGCGACCTTACCCGTAGACAGGGCTGAACCCAAGCAACGCAACTTTGCTCGCCCAGACAAAGCCTTTGCCAGTCGCGCTGAAGGCTGCCCCAATGTTATTACAGCCTGGCCCACCAAGTTGACACTATCGCCCAACCTAGCCGATGAGGTGATCCAGTTACTCCAGCAACAATCGGTTCGGCCATCGAAGGGCTCGGCACCCGAGCTACCCTTTTTGGACCGCCCCCCCCTGGCGCCAACCCCCTGGCAAACTGCTTTTGGAGATTAGTCGTGCTACCCAAACGACCCTTTGGCAATACCGGTATTGACGTTAGTATTCTTGGCCTCGGCACCGTCAAACTTGGCCGTGACCAAGGAGTAAAATACCCCGAAGGCTTTGTTATTCCCGACGATCAAGAGGCAGCCAATCTCATTGCACTGGCAAGCAGTCTTGGTATCAACCTCATAGATACAGCACCATCTTATGGCAACAGTGAAGAGCGCCTCGGCAACCTGCTGAAGGGCCAAAGAAATCAATGGGTCATTTGCAGTAAGGTGGGCGAAGAGTTTGAGGCGGGGCATTCTCACTTTGACTTCACCCCGAAGCATACCCGCTTCAGCGTGGAGCGAAGCCTCAAACGCCTAAAAACTGATGTTATAGATATTGTGCTGGTTCACTCAGATGGCAACGATGAAAAGATCATCACGGAATACAATACACTGAGCGTACTGGCTGAGCTTAAAGCTGAAGGAAAAATCCGGGCTTTTGGTATGTCGACAAAAACAGTGGCTGGCGGTTTATTGGCCGCAGAACAGTCTGATGGGGTGATGGTGACATGGAATCTACAGCACGATGCCGAAGTACCGGTTATTGATTATTGCCACACACACAATAAAGGCGTGTTGATCAAAAAGGCGTTGGCTAGTGGCCATGCCGCGCTACAAGATGAGGGAGACCCCGTTCAAAACAGTTTTAAAATGATCTTTGGTCACCCGGGTGTATCCAGTGCGATAGTGGGAACAATTAACCCCCAACATCTGGCAGAAAATATCCATAACGCCGCCATTTCTATGCCTGAGGCGAAGACGTTTATTTCTCCTTGATCTTCTCCACAATTGCAGTTGTGGAGCAATCATCCAGAAAATCCAACACCTCAATATCTCCACCGTAGCTTTCTACTATTTCCCAGCCGACTACTTCCTTCCGACTGTAATCACCACCTTTTACCAGTATGTCAGGCTTGATCAATTCCAGTAACCGCTCTGGCGTATCATCTTCAAATGACACAACCCAATCTACGGCCTCCAACCCTGCCAACACAGCCATTCGACGCTCTACCGGGTTAATTGGACGACCCTCTCCCTTCAAGCGCTTGACCGATGCATCTGAATTAACCGCCAAAATAAGACGATCACCCTGTTTCCGCGCTTGCTCCAGATAACCTACGTGACCTGCATGAAGAATATCGAAGCAACCATTAGTAAAAACAACCCGCTCCCCCTGAGCACGCGCGTCGGCCACATCGACCAACAATTGCTCTTCATTTACCACGCCGCGCTCGGAACCCTGCTCCTCAGAAATAGCTCTCCGCAACTCTGGCATACTGATGGTCGCTGTACCCAATTTGCCCACCACAATACCAGCTGCAATATTGGCCATTGCCACGGCTTCTGGCAGTGACTCTCCCGCGGCCAGCGCCGTGGCCAAAACAGAAATGACAGTGTCACCCGCACCCGTCACATCAAAAACCTCCCGTGCTCGCGCAGGTAGGTGTAACTCCGGCATGTTCTTGCGCAACAAGGTCATGCCATGTTCGCTACGGGTAATCAATAAGGCTTCAATATCCAGGCGATCCATTAGTTCTGCGCCCTTGTCCACCAGTGCCTGCTCATTTAAGCAAACGCCTACAACGGCCTCGAATTCAGATAAATTTGGCGTCAACAAGGTTGCACCCCGATAAAGCTCAAAATTCGTTCCTTTTGGATCTACCAGTACCGGCACACCAGCATTGCGAGCCAATGCAATTAAACCCTGAGGGTCTTGCAAGGCGCCCTTGGCATAATCTGAAAGGATTAACGCGCCCACATTACCCAGTAATTGCTCAACCTTCTCGGGTAACTGGTTGCCATCCTCAAGCTCAAAGGCATCCTCAAAATCCAACCGCAACAACTGTTGATGACGACTGATCACTCGCAACTTAGTAATAGTGGGCTTGGTTGCCGACACCTGAAAATCGGCGTGGATGCCCGCTGATTCCAGTCTTGTCATCAGCGACTCTGCCGCTTCGTCTTTTCCTACAATACCCACCAGCGAAGCACCGGCACCCAATGAGGCAATATTTAAGGCCACATTGCCCGCACCACCAATACGATCCTCTGATTGTCCCACCTTCACCACCGGGACTGGCGCTTCAGGCGAAATACGGGAAGTGGCACCATGCCAGTATCGGTCGAGCATTAGATCGCCCACCACAAGCACCTGGGCATTATCAAATCGGGGCACTGCCAATTTCATGGGAATTGTCCTTTCACAAGTTGCCGCTATCTTACCACAGGGTCCACTCGTATAATCCCGTCGTGGAGAAGAGCAAACAATGAAAAAACTATCAAAACAAGGCTACCTGACACTGCGCGAAGGTGCGAAAGTTATAGAGGCTGACGGGCATGGCGACAAAGTATTGTTGCTAGCAGATGGGACCTACCTAAAACTTTTCAGGTTAAAGCGTCTATTCTCAACCGCTCTTTTCTCACCTTACTCAAAACGGTTTGCCAAAAATGCAATTAAGCTCGCCAAACTCGGAGTTCCAACCGTCACCACGATAGAAACCTACCGAATCCCCTCAATTCGACGCACCGCCGTTCATTACAGTCCCCTGACGGGAACGACACTAAGAAGACTGTCGGGTGGCATCGATATGATGTTAGCCGACAAACTCGGCAAGTTTATTCGAGAACTTCATGACAAAGGCATCTACTTCCGCTCGCTACACCTAGGTAATATTGTACTAACACCGGAAAATAGACTGGGGTTAATTGATATTTCTGATATGAAAATCTGCAAAAGGCCCTTAACAGAAATACAGCGAACCAGGAATTTTCAGCACTGTAGCCGCTGCCCAGAAGACAATGAAAAGATGGTCAGCTGCACCGATGCTTTTATAGCCGGTTACCTTTCTAAACCGGGGTCACCTTTGTGCAAGGGAAATTTATCTCGCGTTTACTCTTCCAATTGATCAACAGTATTTTTCTTTAGGTTCAACCGATTCACCGCCCCCATGGTAAATGCCAAAGGAAACCAAAAAATAGTCCAGTAAACGCCGGGCCGGGTGATCACCTCATCAATTTCAGACAACATGGCCACCATGATGTAAGCAACCATGGAAAAACCGAGGCACACCAAAAGGTCCCTTCTGTTCCGCCAATAACTCCTACAGACAGTGGACAGCATCGCCAACAATGCGACGAGGCCAATGAAGCCCTGCTCATAGACTGTCTGAAGATAAAAATTATGGGCATGAACAAAATTTTTTTCTGGCCAAAAGGTATGATTATAGCCGTGCCCAAAAATAAGATTTTCGCCTATATGCTCGAGGGCCCACTGCCAGGTTTCGTCTCTACGAGAAAACTGCTTTTGGGTTATTTCCCTCAGAACGTCATCAAAGAAAATTACCGCCATTAAAATGAAACAACAAACTGAAATTATGGCGATCGCTATCAGTGAACGACTACGGAAACGACACATCAAAAAAGTAGCTGATAGCGCCCCGGCAACCCAAGTAGTTCGAGAATACGTCAGAAAAACATAGAATACCAATACAGCAAACACCATAAGAGCTACCGGCAATGAATTCGTCTTTTCAATACCCACCAGCGCTACAGTGACAAGAGTAAAGATCCCGATATACAGCCCGGCAATCACGGGATTACCCAAATCAATCCAGTTCCTATACCCCATACTGGATAGCCTAAAAGAACGCCAGCCAAATGGTTTTTCCAGTACAAAAAACTGATAACAGATAGACATCAGCGCACCAATGGCCACAATCACTGCAGCTAAGAGCAAAAACCCTTTAATTTGCTTGATGCTAGCAACACTCATCAAATAGATAATCCCCACCATATAAAGAAGAATAACCAAGGCTCTTTTTAGCAGGTATAAAAATGATAGCTCGCCATCCCCCCACCCAGTGGCGATAGCCCCCCAGACCATAAAAATTACTGCGCTGGCAAGAAATAGCGTGACGTCCTTTGAAAAAAAGTGGCGCTTTGAGCAGGCAAGCCAAAGGGAAATAAATAATGACGGTAAAATAAGCAATATATAAACATGGGAACCATTTGCACTACCCGAGGAATACAAGATCTTGCCTGTCAACTGGAGCAACAAACCAATAGACATAGCCACTAAAAGACCAACGACCACTTTGCTCTCACTAAAAGCACGATCCACAACAGGCACCTATTAAGTTAAAAAAACAGAAGATTTTTTTTAGCATTGAGACTAGAAGTTAATAACTTCTCGATAACTTGCCGAGAATTCACGGTATTTCTTATCAAGCACACCGTCATAGGCATTGTCACAAGCCTCTGCCAGCTTTTTGGCACAACCTGCAACATCACCTTTTTCAAAGTAAGCGCCCCGACCACCCAAGGCCTCCCTGTGGGGAATAATATCTGTACAAACCACAGGTAAACCCGCTGTGTATGCCTCAAAAACCGAAAGGCCAAAGCCTTCCGACCTTGACCCCGAAACAAACACATCAAACGCTTTCAGATAACGACTCGAATTTTTTACCCAACCCAGCCATATAATCCGCTCGTCAACACCCAGCTCTCTCGCCAAGCTTTCCAATTCCTGCCGGTTAGGGCCATCGCCCATAACAACCAAATAATGATCACCCAAGGGAAGTTCTGCATATGCCCTCACCACAGTAGCCACGTCCTTTTTAGACGAAAGCCTTGATGCCACCACATAGAGTTTTGACATAGGGGGAACACCCAGTTCCGCTCGGGCCTCAGCTTTTGGCAACAAATCACCGGCAAAGTCTGGATCTAACGTATTAGGAATAATATTGACAAGGTCTTTTAAACCCGGGTAACAGCCATTAATCTCATCGGCCAACGATGAAGAGACCAAAACCAGCTTCACCCTGTCAGGATTGCCAATAAAATTAACCAAGTCTTTCGGTTTAAACCTGACAAAACCATGCACCACCACCACCAGTTTCAAATCCGGGTTTTTCTTTAATACTGGGAACATCTGCCGAGCAACACCCAGCCCATCACAAATAACATATTGGGCACTTTTGGTTTTTACCAGCCTGGACAATTTTCGGCTCAAACCAGTAGGAATGTATTTCCATACACCCTTTTTTTTAGTTTTATCCGATGTTGTTATCGCTGGCGAATCGCCGTTGATTGAATCAGAACATTCACTTTTAACCAGGTAACACTCTGTTATAGGAATACCTGACTCTTGAAACACCTTGGAAATCAACTGGTGAACCAATTGCGTTGACTTATGAGCCTCGTCCGGGCTGTATACGATATTAAGAATCAAAATTTTAATTTCCCTATCAATATTAGTTACTGCCGACCCTCTGAAAAGATCAATTATTACTCAATGGTTCAAAACCATTTAATGTGACTTTCCACTTACTATTAAGATCACTGTCAGGAACGTGCGATATATTCAAACCAGGC
Source organism: Cellvibrionales bacterium UBA3090 (assembly GCA_002367235.1). Lineage (GTDB taxonomy): Bacteria > Pseudomonadota > Gammaproteobacteria > Pseudomonadales > Porticoccaceae > Porticoccus. The sequence goes on along the minus strand of DFBC01000165.1, from coordinate 426 downwards.
CACTCCTTTTTCCACTTCAAAAAGTGTAGGTACAGGAACTCTCTGCTCGACTGATCATTAGTTAGTCGCCCACTTTTCCAATACCATTCTGCGGGAAAATTTCTTGATCCATCTACCCAGTTATATCGTAATTCTGGAGTAGAAAACTCTTCTCGAAAAAGAGCTCGTCGACTCAAGGGCAAAAGAATCCAGTTTAAAATCTTGGACACACTCTTTGGAAAGTTTTTGAAGCCCAGATACAGATCGGAAAAATGTTTTTCATCGAAGCAATAATGTACTTGATCTTCAAAGACTTCCCGCCAATTTTTTGCCTTAAAAAAAGATTCATTATATTTTTGTTCATTTTTCATAAATGCAAAGTGCCCCGCCACTCGGCGGCCATGAGCACTAAAAAAATCAATATCATCAAGTAATTTTTCTGTAAGA
>DFBC01000048.1:6203-6954 GCA_002367235.1 Cellvibrionales bacterium UBA3090 | reverse complement strand
GATCAGGGCCGTCGTTCCCGTCAGCGGGCTAAAATTCCAACGGTATCACCGGTCGGCTACACCAATGCCCGTAAATCGACGCTGTTTTATCGAGTCACGAACGCTGACGTTTACGCGGCTGACCAGCTTTTTGCGACGTTAGATCCAACTATGCGTCGAATTGAATTGGACGATGTCGGTACCACCATCCTGGCGGATACCGTTGGGTTCATCAGTCATCTTCCCCATAAATTGGTCGAGGCTTTCCACGCGACGCTGGAAGAAGCGGCAAGTGCTTCGTTGCTCTTGCACGTTGTCGACGCCCAAAGCGAGGAGCGATATACCAACATTCAACGTGTTAATGAGGTGCTGGAGGAAATTGGTGCGTTCGAATTACCTACTTTAACGGTATATAACAAAATTGATTTGTTGCGTGATTCTGTTCCGCGAATTGATCGCGATGCAGCAAATAAACCTGTGGCTGTGTGGCTGTCTGCCCAAACCGGCGAAGGTTGCGATCTGTTGTGTCAGGCCATTTCTGAATTATTGGCAGATGATATCGTCTCGGGTTGCTACCTGATTTCGCCTGCTATGGCCAAGTTGAGAGCCATGTTTTACCAGAACAATGCTGTGGTCTCCGAATCTTCTGAAGAAAATGGAGATTTACATTTGGAGATACGTATCCCAAGACCAGATTTTTTAAGGATCTTGAAAGCTGAAAATTTGACCCAAGATCAACTGCAGGTGGTCAAAAAATCTGGTGACGATAAAT
>DFBC01000048.1:5508-6146 GCA_002367235.1 Cellvibrionales bacterium UBA3090 | reverse complement strand
GTTGAATTATTGGCTGTTGTTGTAGAAGAAGTTATTGCGATTGAAACAATAGTATTTCACGGACGGCTTGATACAATCACCAGCCGTTAAATAACGCTAAAGAATGTGGAGAACAGTATGGCCTGGAATGAACCTGGCGGCGGTAAAGATCCTTGGGGTGGTAAAAATGGTGGCGATGGGCCACCAGATCTTGATGAGGCTTTACAAAAACTCCGTTCACGCTTCGATAAAATCTTTGGCGGCTCGGGCGGCAACCGAGGTGGTTCAGGTGGTCCGAGCAGCAGCTTAGTTAGTGTTGTACTGGTTCTGCTTGCCCTAGGGTGGGCAATGATGGGCCTCTATCAGGTGGATGAAAAGGAACAGGCGGTCGTATTGCGCTTGGGTAAATATCTGGACACCGTTGACGCTGGTCTTCATTGGAATCCCCCATTGGTGGATAAGGTGACTACAGTGAGGGTCACCGAAGAGCGTCAGTATTCTAGCCGTGGCCAGATGCTGACAGAAGATGAAAACATTGTTGAATTGCCATTAACCGTTCAATACAACATTCGCAACGTAAAAGATTTTGTCCTCAATGTAAAAACCCCGGAAGTTAGCTTGCGTCAGGCAACGGATAGCGCATTGCGGCACGTTGTGGG
>DFBC01000048.1:1069-5400 GCA_002367235.1 Cellvibrionales bacterium UBA3090 | reverse complement strand
GCCTACGATGATGTGATCAAGGCAAGGGAAGACCAGGAGCGTCTGATCAATGAAGCTCAGGCCTATTCCAATGGCATTATCCCGGAGGCTCGAGGTACTGCTCAGCGTATGATTGAGGAGTCAAATGCTTACCGTGAAAAGGTGGTTGCAGAGGCAGAGGGTGAATCGCAGCGCTTTGAATCGTTATTGACGGAATATCAAAAAGCACCCGGGGTGACGCGCCAGCGCCTCTATCTGGATGCTATTCAAGAGGTGATGAGCAACAGTTCGAAAGTCTTGGTGGATGTGGAAGGGGGCAATAATATGTTGTATCTGCCTCTGGATAAACTTGTTCAACCAAATATCTCTAAGAGTCAATCATCAGCAAGTCGCGAAGTCGATGTTAATAAAATAGTCGATGAAGTTATTAATAAGCTGCGTAATGAGAACACAACCACGGCCAGATCACGGGGGATTCGCTAATGACCAACCGTTCTACAGGATCATTGGTTTTAATGGCTATCGTTTTAATACTAGCCAGCAGTTCGCTTTATGTGATTCAGGAAACTGAAAAGGCGGTTAAATTACGGTTTGGCCGTTTGGTTGAAACGAACATTGAGCCAGGTCTGCACTTTAAAATTCCTCTGGCTGAAAAAGTCCGAAAATTTGAAGCGCGGGTGCTGACTTTGGATGCGGAACCTGCCAGTTTCTTCACGATCGAGAAAAAGCGACTAATTGTCGATGCTTTTTCCAAGTGGCGAATTGCTGATGTGGATACCTATTATCGTGCGACGGGTGGTAATGAGGCCGTAGCTCATGACCGTTTAGCGAGTCGAGTTAACGATGGATTGCGTAACCAGTTTGGTGCGAGAACACTTCATGAGGTGGTTTCAGGTGAGCGAGACCAATTGATGACGCATCTTACTGAAAATCTCAATACGACGGTACGTGACTCACTAGGTATCGAAGTTGTGGATGTGCGGGTTAAAGGGATTGATCTGCCTCCTGAGGTTAGCGAACAGGTTTATCGTCGAATGAAAGCTGAGCGTGAAAAAGAAGCGCGCGAGCTTCGTTCCAAGGGTGCTGAGCAGGCAGAAAAGATTCGTGCAGATGCAGATCGTCAGAGAACAATTCTTGTGGCCAATGCCTACCGAGATGCGGAGCAAACACGCGGCTTGGGCGATGCTCAGGCAACGGCTACCTATGCCGGTGCTTATCAGAAAGATGCCGAGTTCTATGCCTTTGTGCGCAGTTTGAATGCCTATAAGGAAGCCTTTGCTAATAAGGGCGACATGATGTTGGTCGATCCTGAAAGTGATTTCTTCCGCTACCTGGGTAGTCAGGACGGTAAGTAGCTTGAACCTGTGTGGTTGTTGCATAAAGTTGCAGCAACTACACAGCGACAGTGATAGAATTCCGAAACCGGGGCAACCCGGTTTTTTTATGACCGTCGAGAACGTGGCTATAAGGAAAAAGCGCAACTTATGTGGCTAGATTTGGCCCGGGCATTTTGTTTGATGTTAGTGCTGGAAGGTATTATGCCGTTTCTTGCACCTAGCCGTTGGCGCAATATGGCATCATTGCTAGCTCAGGTTGATGATCGCAGTATGCGTATTATGGGTTTGCTTAGTATGCTGCTCGGTGCCGGTGCTCTGTACTTTATTAATGGGTAGATTGGAATCTATAGGTAAATGTGATGACTGTCGCTGATCGTTGGCTGCTGCCAGATGGTGTCGAGGAAGTTTTGCCCAACCAGGCATTGAAAGTAGAACACCTGCGCCGCCAGATTTTGGATCTTTATCATAACTGGGGTTACGATTTCGTGATTCCCCCGTTGGTTGAATTTACCGATTCACTGCTGAGTGGTACGGGATCAGACCTCGACTTGATGACCTTTAAGGTGACGGATCAGATTAGTGGCAGAATGATGGGCATTCGCGCAGATATGACGCCCCAGACCAGCCGGATGGACGCCCATAGCCTAAGAAGAAATGGTCCTAGTCGTCTCTGTTACGCCGGTACAGTACTCTACACCAAACCGCGCCATCCTCTAGCCAGTCGCTCTCCGATTCAAATAGGTGTTGAGTTATACGGTGAGGCTGGGCTGTCTGCCGATATTGAAGTAATCAGCTTGATGGTCGAAACACTGAGGTTAGCAGGACTTGAAAAACCACAGCTCGACTTGGGGCACGTGGGCGTTTATGGGAACTTACTTGAGGGCGCTGGGTTAACGGCCGATCAAGAAGCAGTATTATTCGATTTACTTCAGCGTAAGTCCGTACCTGAACTCGATGTTTGGGTAACAGAAAATATTGAGGATAGTGCAACTGCATCGATGATCCGTGCGTTGGTAGAACTGGCTGGTGATGCCTCGATTCTTGATCGCGCACGTGAGATATTTGCCGAGGCGCCTGCAGAAGTGGAACTTGCATTAGATGAATTGCAGGCGGTTGTCGATGCACTGAAAGTTAGTCGACCTGAAGCCGAATTATACTTGGATTTGAGTGAGCTTCGCGGGTATCACTACCATACGGGTGTGGTGTTTGCTGCGTATGCCCCCGGCGTTGGACAGGCGATTGGTAACGGTGGTCGATACGACCATGTGGGCGAAGCGTTTGGCCGTTCTCGCCCTGCGACAGGTTTTAATATGAACTTGCAGGCTTTGGTTCAGTTGACCAGCGATGACAGTCAAGTCGTTTCTGGTATTTTCGCGCCAGCCCTTGAAGAAGAAAACCCGACTCAACAAGAAAGAATTGCTGAGTTGAGAAAAAGCGGTGAACGCGTGGTTTGTGGATTTCCAGGCCAGCAGCCCAATTATGAGGAGCTACACTGTGATCGCCAGTTGTTACTGGTCGATGGTGAGTTTCAGGTTAAAGTAGTTTAAATCTTTTCAGGTTAGAGAAAGCAGATGGGTAAGAATGTCGTAGTGCTTGGCACCCAATGGGGTGACGAAGGCAAGGGTAAAATCGTTGACTTGCTGACAGATCAGGCATCGGTTGTGGCTAGATTTCAAGGTGGTCACAACGCCGGTCATACACTGGTTATTGATGGGAAGAAAACAGTATTACATCTAATTCCCTCCGGTGTTCTTCGTGACAATGTTACCTGTCTTATTGGTAATGGTGTTGTGTTATCACCAGACGCCTTGTTGACAGAGATGGAAGAGCTTCAGGCGCAGGGCGTTCCAGTACGTGAGAGACTGCGAATTTCTCCAGCTTGCCCCTTGATTTTACCCATTCATATTGCCCTGGATCAGGCCCGTGAACGCGCTCGTGGCGAGGCAAAAATTGGCACGACTGGACGAGGTATTGGGCCAGCCTATGAAGATAAAGTGGCTCGACGAGGTCTACGCCTCGGGGATATGTTTAATCGTGAGAAGTTTGCGATCAAACTCAAAGAGTTGATGGAATACCATAATTTCATGCTGACCTCTTTCTATAAAGAAGAAGCCGTGGATTATGATGATACCTTGAAAAAGGCGATGGTCTGGGCAGATCAAATAGAGCCTATGGTTGAAGATGTGACAAGTTTGCTCCATAGCACTCGTGAAAATGGTGGCAACATCATGTTTGAGGGAGCTCAGGGATCGTTGTTGGATATCGATCACGGTACTTATCCATTTGTTACCTCGTCTAATACGACGGCTGGTGGTACTGCTACTGGCAGTGGATTTGGACCCTTGTACCTCGACTATGTGCTGGGCATCACCAAGGCTTACACTACGCGCGTGGGCTCTGGTCCGTTCCCTACGGAATTGTTTTGTACCGTTGGCCAACACCTTGGTGAAAAAGGCCACGAGTTTGGTGCGACCACTGGTCGAGAAAGGCGTTGTGGATGGTTTGATGCCGTGGCACTTAAACAGGCTATCCGCATTAACTCTGTTTCTGGTATCTGTTTGACTAAGCTGGATGTGCTCGATGGTCTGGACGTCATTAAGCTCTGCATTGCTTATACTGATGAAGAGGGCAACGACGCAGGTATCCCCTCCCACGCCGATGACTACGAAGGCTTGGTGCCTGTTTATGAAGAGATGCCGGGCTGGAACGAGTCTACGGTCGGTGCAAAATCTCTGGACGAGTTGCCCGATAATGCCCGTGCTTATATTTCACGTATAGAAGAGATTTTAAAAACACCTGTCGATATCGTTTCAACTGGACCAGACCGAGTTGAAACTATTGTGTTACGTCATCCATTTGCATGATCGCTTAAAATCAGAAGTGCTGGGGTATCTCGACCTTGGCACTTCTTTTCACCCCTTCCTCTGATAACACGTTCCTGATTCCGCCTGTGCTGCCTTCCTTGTATTTTATTTTGGGGAGAAACCGTAACGGCAATATTTATTGTTCAGAAAA
>DFBC01000048.1:0-1010 GCA_002367235.1 Cellvibrionales bacterium UBA3090 | reverse complement strand
AAAGCAGTTTGAGACTGCCTCAATTGAAATAAAAACAGTCTCAGAGTTTGCGTTTTTGTTATATCACTTCTAAAGTTTTTAACGTTCACTTTGTTAAATAATTATAAAAGTCAGGCCGAAGTACTCGTTTTATTGGACAGTATGGCCGAGCGAGTGGCCTCCGAAGTGTCGGAGTTCGAATGCCAAGACTGGGTAGGGGTAAAGTACTATTTGTCGGTCAGGCGGGCGAGACCAAACAGTTGGCTCTACCATTTGATCGATACAGACCACTTCTTCGAATATCGGGTTTAGAGTTGCTGTACCTGAACTCTAGGTTCTTTTGTGTGGGCTCTCTGGTGGATGTTCGTCCATGAATGACGTGGCTGGCGTGACACAGGCCGGTGAGCTGTGGCCTCTCGTCGTGTACTTCTGCATGGTTGTTGCTCTGGTGTTGACGATGCTGGGCCTTTCCTGGCTGCTCGGGCAGCGTCGCATGGATCACGCTACCGGTGAGACCTTTGAGTCGGGCATTGTCCCTGTTGGCAGTTCCCAGGTTCGTATCTCCGTAGAATTTTATCTAATCGCTATTTTCTTTGTAATCTTTGATCTTGAAACCGTATTTATTTTTGCCTGGGCCATCGCTTTTTTTGAACTGGGCTGGTCGGGTTATTTTGCCATTATAGTGTTTGTACTGATTCTGGTGGTAGCGCTGGTTTACGAGTGGCGCTCGGGTGCTTTGGATTGGGGCATAAAAACCCGTGTTGGCCTCGAGGAGGCAAGTAAATGAAGTGGAGCCTGACTCGACCCGATGAGGTTTTTGCCAGCACGGCTAATAATAGTTTGAACAATGGTGGCGAGGTTATTAGTAACGATCCAATAGAAGAGCACGTCCGTCGCAATGTCTGTTTCGCCAAACTGGAAGACTTAATTGCCTGGGGGCGTGGTCATTCTCTCTGGCCGTTTAATTTTGGATTGTCCTGTTGTTACGTGGAAATGGCGACCTCATTTACCAGCCGGCATGACATTGCCCG
>DFBC01000077.1 GCA_002367235.1 Cellvibrionales bacterium UBA3090 | reverse complement strand
AAAGGGTGCAACCAAGTCTTCTAGTCTCTTCCGATGCTCCACGACTATCTTTGCCTGGAGATCTTTAGGCGACAGGATACGTTCGAGCAGCGTTGTCTTTCAGGCCAGCGCTAACAGCACAAAGAATATTTTTGAACCGTTGCATATCATTACCCTTCAATCGAGACAATCATCTTATGTTTATTTTCAATCAATAGACTACGTTGCTGCCCATTATTTAATTAACTCTGCACGACGCACAAAATATTTTTCCAGCTCAACCAAAAATAACACCGAGGAGGAGACGAGTAGAATGCGCAGCCATATATTGAAGCCGATTACAGTAGTACCGAATAATGACTGCATCGGCTCAAGGTAGGTAAAACCTAACTGGAAAATGATCAGTAGAGTAACGGCTATGAGTACATAACGATTACCTGTTAATCCTGCCCAGTTAAATATAGAGGCTTTGATATAACGAGAGTTAAATAGATAAAATATCTCGAACACAACCAATGTGTTCACAGCAACCGTGCGTGCGTGCTCAATACTCATACCTCGTTCCATCTCCCAAATAAAAAGACCGAATGTTCCACTCATCAAAATAACGGAGACAAAGGCAGTGCGCCAAATCAAATGAGAAGTTAGCATCGGTTCATGGGCATTACGTGGAGGCCGTTGCATGACATTCTGTTCAGGCGGTTCAAAAGCCAGCGATAGCGCCAGAGTTACAGCCGTAACCATATTTACCCAGAGAATTTGCACTGGTAATAACGGTAGTTGATGAAAACCAAACAAAATAGCAGCAAGGATAATCAGCGCTTCTCCACCATTGGTTGGCAGAATGAAAAGGATAGCCTTTTTGAGATTGTCATAAACCGTGCGCCCTTCTTCTACTGCATGAGCGATTGATGCAAAATTATCATCGGCTAGCACCATTTCAGCAGCCTCTTTTGCCGCTTCTGTACCGTTGTGACCCATGGCCGTGCCCACGTCGGCACGTTTCAAGGCAGGGGCATCATTTACACCATCTCCCGTCATGGCTACGATTAAACCCTCCTCCTGCATCAGCCTCACTAAAAGCAGCTTATGTTCAGGATTGACACGCGCATACACATCAACATCTTGCACGCGTTGTCGCAACTCATCCTCAGTCATTAAGTCCAGTTCTTGTCCGGTGAGAACGCAATCAGTATTAACAAGTTTTAGCTGTCGAGCGATGGTGCGGGCTGTAGCGCCATGATCTCCAGTAATCATTTTTACCCGAATACCTGCCTCACCACATGTTTTGACCGCCTCAATAGCTTCCTCACGAGGTGGGTCAATCAAGCCAAACATGCCCAGCATAGCTAGCCCATTCTCTACATCGCTAAAGTTTAGCTGCATCTGTTCATCGTTCACCGGCTTGACGGCAATAGCCAATACTCGCTGGCCCTGCTGTGCCATTTCTTCAATACGATTCAGCCAGTAATCTCTATCTATTGGCTCATCACCTTGAACGGTTTTTTGATGATCACACATCTCCAAAATACGTTCAGGGGCACCTTTGAGAAAAATAAATGTATCACCGGTGTGACTATGGTGAAGCGTCGCCATAAAGCGATGCTCGGATTCAAAAGGGATAAGATCTATGCGGGGATATTGTTTTTCCTCTGCTTCAATTTCCAGTCCGGCTTTCAAGCCTGATACTAATAAAGCCCCCTCCATTGGATCACCATGAACAAACCATCCAGTGTCTTTTTGTTCCAGTGACGCATCATTGCATAGCACCGCAGCCCTGATGGTTTCCAACAGAAGCGACCTGTCTTCAGGGAGTGCATCCCTGTTTGACCGCAGTATCGAACCATGGGGGTCATAGCCTGTGCCTCCAAGCTCAAATAGACAGCTGGTGGTTGCAATCGTACGAACAGTCATTTCATTACGTGTCAGGGTGCCGGTTTTGTCCGAGCAAATGACGGTTACGGCCCCTAGGGTTTCTACAGCAGGTAATCTGCGGATAATGGCATTACGCCGCGCCATACGCTGCACACCTATAGCCAGGGTGACGGTCATGATGGCAGGTAACCCTTCTGGGATCGCCGCCACTGCAAGGCTTACTGCGGCAAGAAACATTTCCGCGGCCACATAATCCCGAACTAGTGAACCGAAAACAAAGGCAATAATGGCAATACCTAAAATGGCTAGCGTAAGCCAGCGGCCAAACTGGGCCATTTGACGTAATAATGGTGTTGTCAGTGACTCCACTTCCGATACGAGTCTGCTAATGTGACCAATCTCGGTTTGTGCGCCGGTCGCAATTACCACACCGGCTCCCTGGCCATGGGTAACCAGGGTGCCCGAATAAGCAAGGCAGCGCCGATCGCCGATCATGGCTTCCTGTGTGACCGGGTCTGTGATCTTTTCTACCGCTATCGACTCACCGGTGAGCACCGATTCCTGAATTTGTAGCCCCTTGACACGGAATAGCCGGAGGTCGGCCGGTACCTTATCACCCGATTGCAACAAGACGACATCACCAGGCACCAACTCTTCAGCCGGGATCGTTATTTGTCGGTCATTCCGTATGACCATCGCATTTGAAGAAAGCATTTGCCGAATTTCCCTCAAAGCATTCTCGGCCTTACCCTCCTGTACGACCCCGATCACTGCGTTAATAAGGACTACACCAAGAATCACACTGGCATCGACCCAGTGTCCCAGCATGGCAGTGACAGCACTTGCCGCAATCAACACATAAATCAGCACATTATGGAATTGGCAGAAAAACCGCACCAGTGGACCACGTGCCTTTGTCTCGGGAAGGCGATTTGGTCCATGCCTAGCAAGTCTGTTGCCTGCCTCTTCTCCTGATAGTCCGTCTGGAGTTGTTTCGTGTGATTCGAGAACAGTTTTTGCGCTTTGGGTATGCCAATCTTCAGGTGGAAAAATCTGCTCATATGACTGACTATCCTGCTTTTTGAATAATCTAAGTGATTGACGTGTCACCACAGAACCCACAACTGCCAGAATGACCAAAGCAGCAAGGACGACCAACCATTCGATGACCGCAACATCAAATTTCCACACAAGATTTTCATTCATTAGAATATTGCCTCAAATAGGAGTATAGCTAACGAAGATCAGAATCTTCTCGTAATAAGCCAGCATGTTATTCCTAAAGCCGAAATAACAGTGGTTGTTCCTATTAAAAAATAATGTAACCCATAGTTTTCTAAAGAAGTGGAGTTATGATAGGCGGAAAAGGGAATGTATAAATAAAACAAAGGGAAGGCACTACATGTCAGACAATACAATCCGAAAAATACCCCAACACATTGTTTTATCAATAAATTATGGCAACATCCATGTTAGTCACCCTGAGATAGGGTGCCTACATGTTATAGCGCCCGTGTCCTTATAATTAGCTGTTAAGAGACAGGATTTGATGCTGCCTTAAAGTAGCACGTAGGTAGCACAAAAAGAAAAGGGGTTAAGCGATTTCCGCTTAACCCCTTGGTTTAATTGGTGGGCCCAGAAGGACTTGAACCTTCGACCAATCGATTATGAGTCGACTGCTCTAACCAGCTGAGCTATGGGCCCTTTGTAAGTTGTTTTATTCGTCTAAGAAGCTGCGTAGGTGATCCGAACGGGTCGGATGACGTAGTTTACGCAG
>DFBC01000074.1:282-16696 GCA_002367235.1 Cellvibrionales bacterium UBA3090 | reverse complement strand
TCACCACGCCGATTAAGGGATGTATTCAACACCACGCCATTACCGGTAAGCTTCTCCATTTCTTCCATCAATTCATAATAACGGGGGTTAAACTCTTTCTTGAGCGCCTGAGCCCGCGCCGTACCATCTTCGTGAACCACTTCTGGTACTCGAGTTTTCCATTCCTCATTCACCTCAAAAGTAAAGGTCATGAAAGGCGCCGGGTGGTCACTCTTGAACATTTCGGGGGCCACCCGATCCAGCATGCTCGGGCAAAATGGTCGCCAGCGTTCACGAAATTTTATCTGCTCATTAATCCGGCCAGCTACACCCGGCGAGCTGGGGCAGCCAACAATGGAGCGCCCCCCCAGTGCTCTTGGACCAAATTCCATTCGACCTTGAAACCAGGCAACCGGGTTGCCTTCGGCCAGAATCGCCGCTATCCGTTGAGGCACTTGATCAATGACCTCATAGGCGGGAGCTTCGGGATGCTCTTCGCAGGCCCGAATGCACTCTTCGTTGGTGTATTTCGGCCCAAGATAAACATGCTCCATTTTCTCTGGCTGTATACCTCGCTCCATTAAGACATAGGATGCAGCGCCCACAGCCGTGCCCGCATCACCTGAGGCCGGCTGCACGTAGAGTTCTTTTACTTCGTCCCGGGCAATTATTTTCTGATTAAGCTTAACGTTGAGCGCACCGCCACCGGAAAAGGCCAACTTGCCCGTCTCGCGCAAGATATCACCCAAGTAATAATCCATCAGTTTCAGCACGACTTCTTCAAATAGCGCCTGAATGGTGGCAGCGTAGTCGATATATGGCTCATCGGCGATATCACCCTCACGCTTAGGTCCGAGCCATTCAATGAGCTCCGGGCTAAAGTAATACCCTACGCCGTCCTGCTTGTAGCGCCTTAGACCAACGGTGTTTACCAGCTTGGTGTTGACTTGAAAATTCTTTCCATCAAAATCAATCAATCGTGAAAAGTCATACTTGGTCGGATCGCCATAGGGCGCCATGCCCATTACTTTGTACTCGCCATCAAGCATCTCAAAACCCAGATACTCGGTAATCGCTCCGTAGAGACCACCCAAAGAATCTGGATCGTAAAATTCCTTAATTTTATGAATTTTTCCATTTTCGCCATAACCAAAAAAGGTCGTGGCATATTCGCCTTTACCATCGACACCCATGATGGCCGTTTTCTCTTTAAAGCCACTGAGATGGTAGGCGCTCGACGCGTGTGCCAAGTGGTGTTCAACGGGTTTAAATTCTACTTTTCCAGGATCAATTCCAAGATCACACAGCAAACTAAACACTCTGTCGCGATAGCGGCGATACCGGCGATTGCCATTTAGCAGTGCATCCAATGCGCGATCAGGGGCATACCAATAGCGTCTGGCAAAGTGCCAGCGCGCTTTGGAGAAAAAAGAAATAGGTGCAAATGGTACCGCCACCACATCAACAGCCTCGGGTTTAATACCCGCATACTCCAGGCAGAATTTAGCCGCCTGAATGGGCATTTTTCCCTTCGCGTGCTTATCGCGAATAAAGCGCTCTTCCTCCGCGGCCGCCACCAGCTTTTCATCAACATAAAGCGCCGCTGAAGGATCATGATTCAACGCACCGGAAATACCGAGAACAATTGTAGACACAGTTAGACCTTTTTATTAATAAGTGTAATACCCGCCCGCTGTGCAAATGGACGCAGTAGTTGTTCAAAATGCTGCCAAGTCTTGCCTTGCCAGTTATCCATAAACCGCTGCAAATCTCGCCCATAGGCTTTCACGAACGGTCTTTCACGACGGTGCCACTGCACCGCATCTAAATCAATAATCTGAAGCTGCTCACCCGACACAATCAAGTTGGTCGCTTTCATATCACCATGACTGACATGACTTCGCCAAAGCGTATCAAACAACCGATGCACTTCACGATCGAGCCAATCGGGTATTGTCGCATCGCCCCTCTTCAGCAACCAGGCCGCCAGGTCCTCACCCGAAGCACATTCGGTCACCAGGTAGGCCTCTCTTCGGAATGGCCCCGAGCGGTTTTCCCGCATAGCCAATGGTGCCGGTGTCGCAATCCCGAGTAATTCTAACCGATGGGCACTTTCCCAGGAAATCCAAGCCCGGCTAGGCCGAAAGCACCGGCTTAACCCATGCCAAAAATTCTTGATATTGTAGCGCTTCAGCACCCAATCGTTTTGGTCTCCGGGCACCTTTACCACCGTGGCCGTATTGCCGCGCTTCAGAAACTCGCCCTGGCCTACCGCAACCTCAGGCTCGGCCATTAAGCGACAAAGCCTTTCACTGCGTTTTGCCCTCTCCATCGCCACAAAAGTGGTAGGTGAGCGGGTTACTTCAAACTGCGTGCAGGTACGCGTAGTCTTTGACAGGTAATGTTGTATGCGACGTTCTCGCATACGAATAATTGAAGGGTGGAGCGCTGCCACTGACAGGGCAGATTCACCATAAGCATCCATCACATCCGTGGCAAGCTCATCGTATTCCGGCGTCATCTGCGCAAAGAAGAGTCCCAAATTCTCCAGAGGATTACCTAACGCTTCGACACCCCCGCCATCAATTACATAAAGCTTACCCTGGCTCAGCAGAAAATTATCCAGATGAATATCCGCCTGCATCCAGCCCGCCCTATGCAACTGCCCAATGAGTGCCACTGCATCTCGCAACACTGGCTTTAGCTGGCCGGGGGATAATCCCTTGTAGCATTCCTGCAAGCTAACGACATCCTGAAGAAACTCTGTAGCAAGAAAGTAGCCGCCAGCTTCATCCACTAAGCTCCATATTTCTTTTGGGCAGGGCACACCCGCCTTAGCCATGGCTATCAGGCCCGATCGTTCACGATCGAAATATTTCCTTTGAAAAAATAGTTTTACTAATACGTCCAACCCACCCCAGTGAGCCCGAAAAGCCAAACGTTTACCGGGTAGATGGCGGTAGATTTCTTCACAAACCAATGATTCGCGACCAGGGACCTCTAGCTGAAAGGGCACAGTTACACCTTGATCAGCGTTCTGCAATTGCTGAAGAGTCACCAACTCAGTCACCCTTCACCTCTCCCACAAGCAATACATGGCAACTACATACGCGCCTGAAAACAGCTGACATAGAACAGCGCATTAGTCGTGATACCCCTTTCTCACCCCTTTCTCGTGAAGCTTGTCGGCCTCACGGATGGCCGCCCGCCATACAGCACGCCCCTCATCAAGGGCCCGTCTCAATGCTTGCTGCTTATACTCACGAATAAAACAAAGCACATCTCGCCGATCAAACCCCACTCGTCTTGCCGAGTAATAAAGTGCTGATAGATCTTTATTTCGCCAGCGACGAGGGGTTCTGCTACGAATTTGAACGCGATGAAGGTCAATCAAATAAATGGGGCGCTGAGACACCGGCACACCCAGATATTCATCAGCAGTATCGAGCAGGAAATGGCAAAGATAGTAGTCTCGATGATTAACCCCACTATCGTGTAGCTTCCGAGAAATTTTTGCCAACCGCCTGACCAGTGCGCGCCGCTCTGTCACGCCCATTTCAGCGAGTACACGGGGGTTACAATATTCATCCAGCGGCTCTGTGGGTTCCAATGCCTCGGTAATCAGAAAGGATTTCTCCTTTGCAGGATTGGAACCCTGACGACCAAAGGCAACCGACGTCATCGTTTCCACCCCCAGCGCCTGTAACTTATCGATGGCACGGTATTCGTTTTCAGCACCTAATACAGGAATTCTTAAATACAACAGGTTTTTAAGAATTTCGCCAATACCTACACCGGCGTGGGTTTTTACGAAATAGGCTTTGCCATCAAATTCAAATCGAGTGGTGCATCGATCACCCATATCACGATAGGTTTCCCCTGTCAGAGAGAATGCCTTTTCAAAAGGGTCGCAACCTGCCCAACGTGAAGCAAAAGGTTCCGCCAGAAATAATTTCACTGTTGTTTCTCCAAAACCCGCTCAATCACCTCGGCAGCCCTGATCGGCATATCGTAAATATCCGCCTCCCGGGAAAAGAGGAGGCCGTTTTCTCGCCATTTCTGCTTATCTGCCATCAACATTTCAGCCAACTGCACGTTAAACTTCTCTTGTGAAAACGGTGAGGTTAGCACTTTCCCCGCCTCCGCTTTTGCAACATAGCCGGCATAACCACAAACATCCGTGACAAGAACAGGAAGGCCTGCAACAACCGCTTCCAGTAAAACCGTGCCCGTATTCTCTGCATAGGCTGGATGGACCAGTAGATCTGCGCCCTGCAGGAATCGGGGCACATCATCACGGCCAGAGAAAAAGGTCACTTGATCAGTCACCCCCAAACGACCTGCCAGAGATTTAAACTCAGCGGGGTCATCCTGGCCAATCACAAATAATCGCGTATGGCTTTTTAGTGATGCCGGCAGAGAGGCCAACGCCCTGAGACTTCGATCCAGCCCCTTGGTGCGAAACCCCGAGCCAACCTGCAACAACAGCTCATCTCCGTCACCAAGACCGAATTCCCGACGGAACTCCGCTCTCACCTCATCGGCATTGTCCGTGGCACAGCGACTCCGGCTGATACCCGGTGGCAACATCGTCATACGAGACGCCTCCGTGCCATAGTACTTCTGAAACAATCCCTGCTGGACGCTGGAAATCATTAATATCTCTGTCGACTGCCCAGGATTGAAAATCGCTTGCTCATAACTCGAAAAATGTCGGTAACGAGGGGTATACCGATACCACCAAGGACGCAGATGACGGGACTTATGCTCAAAGCAGGGGTCGGCACAATAGTACACATCGAGCCCGGGCATTTTGTTAAATCCCACCACCGCATCTGCCGGACACTGTTTTAATTGCTGCGCCAACCAAGCTGAAAACTTTCTGTACCGGTTTGGGCCGCTCGTTCTGGCCCCACCCACGGCCTTTATCGGTGCGACCACTAAATTTAACCAGTCAGGACAATCGCCAGTCCAACTCAACGTGTAAGCCGTCACCTGATGACCTCGGCTAGCGCATTCTTCGGCGATCCGAACGAAATCCCGCTGTAGGCCGCCATAGGGAAAATACTTATACAGGCAAAAGGCAAGCCTCACTTAGCTAAATCTCCTGCCGAGCCAGCCAATGGCTGCACTAACCCCTCAAAAGCATGGAACACTTTGCTTGCTGACAGCTCATCGAAACAGGGAGGGGAAGCCCCCGGCGCTAATTGATAGCGACACTCGCGAGCCATACATGGCGCGCAATGGAACTGCGACTGCAATGATTGCTGATTCAGCCCGTAAAACCCGGTAAGACTAGCATTCGTTGGTCCAAACAACGCTAACGTCGGTGTATCGACGGCTGCAGCCAGGTGGCCAAGCCCGGTATCTACAGAAATACAGCCAGCAGAGGCCGACAACAGTAACGCCAACTCCGTCAGCGACATCTTCGGCAGCACCTCGGCATCCGATTGCCCGGCAATGCGCTCAGCACGAGCCTGCTCAGCATCATTACCCCAAGGTAGTTGAACTTGGTAGCCGGCACGTCTCAACTGTTTAGCCAGGGCCACCCAGGAATCTTCGGGCCAATGTTTGGATTCCCAGGTAGTACCGTGCAACAGCACGACAGACTGCTGCCTCTCAGAGTTGAAGGAAAGACTGTATTCTCCCTGCCGGCCATCCAATGGATAACCCAGTGCTGCCGAGAACAACTGCCTTACCCTTTCAACCGCATGCTGCCCCTTGGGCACCGCCACAGGATGATCATAAAACCGAGCAGCTATAGGCTCTCGGGCTGATTGCTTATCAAGCCCGTAACGGGGCCCTCGAGCATAACGTGTTAACCAGGCACTTTTCAGCAACCCTTGAGCATCAATCACGGCATCGTATTGATGAAGCCCCAGCCGCTGTTTGAATCGAGCCCACTCACCGCTCCGCCAAGCCTGAAGAGGATGCTTTCGCCAGCGCCTGACGGCGACGGGGATCACACGGTCAACTGCTGGATGCCAACCAGGCACTTCGACAAAGCTCTGCTCCACTACCCAGTCAAAGGTTATTCCCGGAATCGCTTTGGCTGCATCGGTCAATGCAGGCAGGCTGTGAATGACATCACCAAGGGATGAGGTTTTAACCACCAGGACTCGAGGCATTAATCTGATACCAACTCGCGCAATGCATTAATCACTCGATCAGGAGTTAAATCGTTGAGGCATTTCATCTGCCCCGAAGGATCAGGCAATGGACACTCCCGCTTAAAACAGGGGCCGCAGTCCACAGGAACAGAAAGAATAGCGACTTGCTCATTCAAAGGTGGGGTGAATGCAGGAGATGTAGACCCGTAAACCACCACCAGAGGGCGGTTTAATGCTGCGGAAATATGCATCAAACCAGAATCATTACTGACAACAGCATCGGCAATTGCCAACAAATCAATCGCATCTTCCAGCTTGGTAACGCCCGCCAGGTTAGAACAATGGTGCCGCGGATCCTCGTCCAAACTCTGGGTAATCGACTCGGCAACCGGCTTGTCCTTAGCCGAACCCAACAACCAAACCTGCCAACCATCAGCAATCTTTTGAGCAGCCACCTCGGCATAATAATGTTCCGGCCACTGTTTGGCCGGACCAAATTCCGCACCGGGACACAGAGCCAGTATTTTCCGATCGCCGCTCAAACCAAAGCGCTCGCGCAAGCCCGGTATTCGCTTTTCATCGATATGCAGATCAGGTGCAGGGAGCTTATCTGGCAACGCCTCCCCTTCAGGGAAAGCCAGCGCATCAAAGCGCTGCACCATTAATGGGTAACGCTGCTTGTCCAGCAACCGAAGATCATTGAGCAAACCGTAACGCATCTCACCTTTCCAGCCAGTGCGCTGAGGTATTTTGGCAAACCAGGGGATTAACGCCGACTTGAGGGAATTGGGCAAAAGAATCGCCTGATCATAACCTTCCTGCCGCAATTCACGCCCCACACGGCGGCGCGCCGACCACATCAGACTGCCGTGCCCGACAGGCATATCAATTGCGCGACGAACCTCTGGCATCCGGGCAAGAATAGGCCGACTCCAGGCTGGCGCCAACACATCGATGACACCATCAGGGTATTTTTGCTTGAGTAGAATAAAGAGGGATTGAGCCATCACCATGTCCCCCACCCAGGAGGGACCGATGATTAGGATTTTTTTGTCAGCTGCCATAAGGCCTCCCGGAGGTTCCAGGTATTATTGCCCTACGGGTGCCAGCCACTCGAAATGCTCTGCCCTGCGGCCACGCACCAGCTCAAAATACTGTGACTGCATCTGTTCTGTAATTGGGCCGCGCTTACCCGTGCCAAGAATTCGTCCATCCAACTCGCGAATTGGCAGTACTTCTGCCGCAGTACCAGTAAAGAAGGCTTCATCTGCCACATACACTTCATCGCGGGTAATTCGCTTCTCCACCACCTTGTAACCAGCCTGCTCGGCCATCTGCATCACTGTTTTCCGGGTGATTCCGTCCAGACAAGAGGTTAGCTCCGGGGTATATAACACGCCATCGCGAACCACAAAAATATTCTCACCGCTACCCTCCGCTACATAACCCTCAGGATCGAGCAGTAGGGCCTCTTCGCAACCTGAATCAAGAGCCTCACGCAACGCCAACATAGAGTTGATGTAGTTTCCATTAGCTTTGGCTTTGGTCATGGAGATATTCACGTGATGGCGAGTATAGGAGGATGTACGAATTTTAATACCCTGCTCCAGCGCCTCCGGACTCATATACGAAGGCCACTCCCAAGCCGCAACGATCACGTGTGTCTGAAGCGCATCTGCTCGCAAGCCCATGCCTTCCGAACCTAAAAACGCCATAGGGCGAAGGTAGGCTTCATGCAAATCATTTTCGCGAACAACCTGCTTCTGGGCCTCGTTTAACAGCTCCTTGCTAAAGGGCATATTCATGCCCATGATTTTGGCAGAGCGAAACAATCGGTCGGTGTGATCCTGCAACCTGAAAATAGCGGGTCCATGATCGGGGGTTTCGTAGGCACGAACACCTTCAAAGACACCCATCCCGTAGTGCAGGGTGTGAGTCAGAACGTGAACCTTCGCATCACGCCAAGGAACCATCTCGCCATCAAACCAGATGAAACCATCACGATCGGCAAATGACATCTACTGTCTCCTAAAATAGTATATGGGGCACAAGATCTTCAACAATTGCCTAGCAAGCGCTGCCAGACGCGTGAAACCTGCTCCCGCTCAATAGCTAACTCCGAGGCATCAACGACAACAGGCAAATTTTGCAACTGCAGCCGATGGCCAACGGAGCGATAATTCTTATAAGCTCTAATCAGAAATTCAGCTTCTTCGGCTGAAATTACCCCAGCGCCCTCTAAACTTTCGAGGATGCGAACGTTATCGCTCCAGCGGGTTAAATCAGGAATTTCATGAGACCAAGCCAAGACCGCAAATTGAACCATAAATTCGATGTCAACGATACCTCCTGCATCCTGCTTGAGATTGAAAACTCTATCTTCATCCGCTTTACGACTTCCCAAATGCGACCGCATCTTGTTGCGCATTTCTATAACGTCTTTTCTTAGCGAGATATTCTCACGTGCCTGGCTAAGCACTCGATGCCGAGTATCGGCAAATGCTTTTGACAGCGCGCTAGAACCAGCGACAGGCCGCGCCCTCACCAAAGCCTGGTGCTCCCATGTCCATGCCTCCTCAAACTGATACTTTTCAAACCCACTCAAGGAGGACACCAACATCCCCGAGTTCCCCGAAGGCCTAAGGCGCATATCGACTTCATAAAGATTACCCGAAGCCATTTGAGTCGTCAGGATATGAATAATCCGCTGACCAAGGCGCATAAAAAATGTCGCGTTATCAATACTCCGATCACCCTCTGTCGACTTGTTCGGGTTGGCATCGTGTAGAAAAACCAGATCGAGGTCTGAACTATGGCCCAGCTCAATGCCACCAAGCTTCCCATAACCCAGAATCAAGAAACCGGGTTCACGACCATCATCACTCCCAGGCTGCCCATATCGACCTACCATTTGGTCCCAGGCAATTTCCAGCACATGACTTAAAATTGCCTCGGCCAACCAAGTCAAATAGTCACTCACCTTCATTAAGGGCAATATTTCTTCTACTTCACAGGCAGCTACATGCAAGCTGTGGGAGCGCCGAAAATATCGCAATACGTCCATTTGCGCCTCTAAATCATCATCTGGCACCCTCAATAACTGTTGCCGAAGCTCATCTTCCAGCTCATTCCTATTGGGCAGCGAATATAACGTGCGGCTATCTAGCAGCTCATCCAACAGTGCGGGATAGCGAGATAATTGAGCGGCAATCCATGGGCTCGCGGCACAAAGTTTAACCATGCTCTTCAACGCAACAGGGTTTTCTTTAAGCAGAACAAGATAGGCGCTTCGACGGGCAACGGACTCAACCAGTTTCAACACTCGCCCCAGAGTTTCTGCGCCGTTATCGACCAAAGCGCAAACTGCAATTAGCCGGGGCATCAAATTATCGAGGCGCCCACGAGTATCTGCCGCCATCGCCAGTACCGGCCGACTCTCTTTTAAGTCATTAATAAACCTAACGGCCTGCGCCGCATCTTTATAACCAAGGGATTCGAGTTCTTCCCACTCAAGCTCATCGGCCTGGTGGTTTTGCCAGACGTGTGCCGCCAACTGAAACTCATCACTCTCTTCGCCCTCGCTTCCCTCCTTAGGTTCGTCGGCAATGACGTCTTCAAATAACTGGCGCACCTGTGCACGGTGAGCATCAAGGCAGGCCAAAAATGCCTGCCAGCCGTCAAAGCCCATTAAGTAGGCCAATCTAAGCCGCTCCAGTTCACCCTCGGGTAACAACTGAGTCTGTTTGTCCTGCCAGCTTTGCAGGGCATGCTCTACATTCCGCAAAAAGGTATAGCTCTGATAGAGCGCTTGGGTATCACTGGCAGGCAACAATTCTTCAGCACCCAACAGCTCGAGCACATTTTTCAACGAAGGGATCTGGAAACGGGTGTCACGACCACCACGAATAATCTGAAAAGCCTGAGCAACGAACTCGACCTCCCGAATACCGCCCGCACCACGCTTAATATCCGCGGACATCCCCTTTCGCTGAACCTCGCGATTAATTAATGCCTTCATATCTCTCAGCGCCTCAATGGCACTAAAATCGATATATTTTCGATAGGTAAATGGCCTCAACATTGCCATAAGCTCAACACCGGATTGCAGGTCACCAGCAACAACCCGGGCCTTGATCATGGCATAACGTTCCCAATCCCGACCTTGAGTCTGGTAATACTCCTCCATAGCATCAAAGTTGAGAACCAAGGCACCACTTTGCCCATAGGGACGCAATCTCATATCCACCCGAAACACGAACCCATCTGCAGTCCGGGCATCGATGACCTTAATCAGCTTCTGCCCCAACCGAATAAAAAACTCTTGATTACTCAGGTTGCGGCCACCACGGGTTTCGCCTGCCTGCGGATAGGCAAAAATGAGATCAATATCGGAGGAAACATTGAGCTCCCAAGCCCCCATTTTTCCCATACCCAAGACAACCATCTGCTGCGCTTCACCCTCCGCATCGACCGGAGTACCAAAGTCTTCACAAGCTCTGGGGTAGAGAAAATCCAATGCACACTGCAAACAAGCTTCGGCCAGACGGGTCATGTCGGCAGTTGTTTCCTCAAGACTGGCTTTACGCGTTAGATCTCGCCAGACAATCCGCACCATCTCTCGATTTCTAAATCTGCGTAGCTGCTGCATCAGACCTTCATCTGAATCGACATCTTCAATTATGCAAGAGAGCTTTTCGTACATGGCTTTCGGCGCATAACTGCCTACCAAATCGCCAGAATCAACGAGCGCTTTAAACATTTCCGCATTAGCACTGCAGGTAGACGCAGCGAATTCACTGCCACTCCAAACCAATTTCAATTCATCGGAAAACGTGTCGCCAACCTGAACCCCACCACCTAGGACGGCCTCCAACCATTCACTTAATTCAGGAGATGCTCTGCGATTAAAATGCTCCAGACGCAGTTGCCACTGCTCGAGAAGTGCCGGAGGTAAGGGTTGCTGATTCATGAAAACATTCCAATACTACCCAAAGGGTTTGAGTCAAGAATACCTAACAGAGCTACCTGTCAGTCATTGACCCACTGTTTACTCAGAAAGAATGCATCCAAGGAAGCATTCTTTCCTGCAGTCGTTATTTTCCAGACTCGGGCGCAACCCTCATCACTTCCTCAACGGAGGTTAAACCGGCACCCACTTTCTGAGCGCCACTGAGACGCAACGTTCTCATGCCCTCTTTCATCGCTTGCAAGCGAAGCGCTGATATATCTGCATCGGCATTAATCAGGGGCTTTATGGATTCATTGACCGGCAGTATTTCGTAGATTCCCTGCCGACCCAGATAGCCCGTATTTCGGCACTCGAGGCAACCTACTGGCCGATATAGCTTTTCAGGTGGCTTAACCTTCCAGGGACGCACCAGCGACTCCCACTCATCCTTGACCGCTGAAACAGCCTCCTTACAGTGTGGACAGAGCGTACGTATCAGTCGCTGAGCCATAACGCCGTTCAGGGTTACTCTTATCAGGTGTGCAGGGACGCCGAGATCGAGCAAGCGGGTAATCGCGGTTGGCGCATCGTTGGTGTGGAGCGATGACAACACCAAATGCCCGGTAAGTGCCGCCTGAATGGCCATGTCGGCGGTTTCCAAATCCCGTATTTCACCCACCATAATTATGTCGGGATCCTGGCGCATGAGTGTCCGGATACCGGCCGCGAAGTCGAAATCAATTTTTGGTTGAACCTGACTCTGATTGAAACTGGGCTCAACCATCTCGATAGGATCCTCAACCGTACTAACATTCACATCTTCTGTCGCAAGCCGTTTGAGGGTGGAATACAGCGTTGTCGTCTTACCCGAGCCAGTGGGGCCAGTGACCAGAACAATACCGTGTGGGCGTGCAGTCATCGATTCCCAGTGCTTAAGGTCGCCGCCACCCAGCCCCAGGTCAGTAAAACTGCGCAACAAAACGTCTGGGTCAAAAATACGCATCACCAGCTTTTCACCAAAAGCGGTGGGCAGGGTAGAAAGCCGCAATTCAACCTCATTGCCATCAGGTGTTACCGTCTTCACCCGGCCATCCTGAGGTCTGCGCTTTTCTGCGACATTCATCCGGCCCAAAATTTTCAGACGGCTGGTGACCGCAGTCATCACCTGATCTGGCAACTCGTAGACCTGGTGCAACACGCCATCGATACGAAAACGGATTTTCCCCTTCTCGCGCCTTGGCTCGAGATGAATATCACTGGCTCTCTGATCAAAAGCATACTGCAACAGCCAATCCACAATGTTGATAATATGCTGATCTTGAGCATCCGGATCTTTAAGCGAACCAATTTGTAGGAGTTGCTCAAAGTTAGACACGCCGGAACGGTTTTCACCCGTCTGCCCCCTTGCCCCAAAGACAGACTTGGCCAACGAATAAAATTCAACCGTGTACTTGGCGACATCCAAAGGATTCGCCACGACTCGCCGTATTGGCTTACGGGTCGTCTGCTTAAGGTCTGCGAGCCAGGACGTCATAAAGGGCTGCGTCGTTACAATGACCAGCTCGTCACCGTCGGCATCAATGCAAAGAATATGGTGGCGTCGAGCAAACTGAAATGACATCACATCGGTAACAGCGGTCACATTAATTTTAAGTGGATCAATGTGGGCCACTTCAAGGTCGGCCTTTTGGGCCAGCCAGTTGGTTAAACTTTCAAGCGTCAGCTGTTTGCCTGGCTCACGCTGGTTCTGGGGATGCTGACCAGCGATATATGCAAACGGATGCAACAGGGCCTGCTCTCTATTACGCTGAGTAGCAGCAATGCTGTTGGCATCCATTTTAGCCAACAAGCCATCGGCCACGAGATCATTGAGCACATTACTCAAATCCAGTTGACGCTCTACCACTACTTCCCCTGACATAATCACCACCAAGCCTGATCAATAGACTACTTTAACAATAAGTATCTTCTGGATTGTAGCGAGAGTAGCCACAATGACCAACCAACATCCTCACCTATATTTTTGATAAACACACCAAACCCTTTGGCGCCCGGACAAGATCTGCGGCTGAAATTTATTCAGAAACTTCCGACAAAGGGTCAACTCATAGCGAAAACATAGACTAGTATTAAATTGTAAGGCCACAATTCGGCTTTAAGGTGGAGGGTGTCAATCATGTCTGTCAGAAAAGGAGAAAAGGAGAGCGTACATTTTCGGTCAGAACGTTTTGAATGCATAAATGGCAAATGGTATGTCGAAATCCGCGAGGAGAAAAAACCAATAGGACCATTTGAGTCTAAAGAAAAGGCTCAAAAAGCTGCCGAAGCCTACGCCAAAGATATTCTTGAAGGGCGTTCACCTGTTAGCGCCCTGTCGAATCAGTTTATCTCCAAAGCCTTTTCAACTAAGTAGTATGCACTCGATGTTTTCCCTTCCCTGGCAGGAAGGATAGGGGTTGACGTGTTCTTGTCTTTCCCCCTCAATTGCTTTTTTCTGCTCGAACCGTACACTCAAAAGATGCAATTGATACCCATGCTCCAACAGCTTATTGCCAGCAATTCCATCAGCAGCGTCAACCCTGCTCTGGACAAAGGCAACCGCGAGGTTATTGAAATACTGGCCAGCTGGTTAAATGATTTAGGATTTAACACCGAAATCATGCCCCTTGCCGATCCGAGAAAGGCCAACCTAATCGCCACTCTGGGAAGCGGTCCCGGCGGGCTGGTACTGGCAGGGCACACCGACACGGTTCCCTGTGATGAAAAACAGTGGAATAACAACCCCTTTAAATTGATCGAAAAAGACCAGCGCCTCTACGGACTGGGTACCTGCGATATGAAAGGGTTTTTTCCACTGGCCATTGAAGCGGCCAAACCCTTTCTCGATCAACCACTAAAACAGCCGCTGATTTTTCTGGCCACAGCAGATGAAGAGTCCTCCATGATGGGTGCCCAAGCCCTTGCGGATGCAGGCAAGCCCAAGGCCCGCTATGCCTTAATTGGTGAACCCACGGGCATGAAACCTATCAGCATGCACAAGGGCATCATGGTTGAAAAACTTGTTATAGAGGGGCACTCGGGGCACTCTAGCGACCCATCACTGGGCATCAACGCCATGGAAACCATGCACAAGGTGTTGGGAGAATTACTGACACTCCGCAATGAATTAAGAGACCAACATCACAACCCTCTCTTCACTGTTGACTATCCCACCATGAATCTGGGCTGCATCCATGGCGGCAACAACCCCAACCGAATCTGCGGTCAATGCGAACTGGGGTTTGAAATTCGGCCATTGCCCGGGATGAATATGGCGGCATTACAGAAAACCATTAGTGACCGCATCCTCCCTTTGGAGCAACAAGACCAAGTTTCGATCTCCATCAATCACTACCACGTCCCCGCCTATGCCGCTGCCCCAGATTCAACCATGGTGGAGCTCTGCGAATCATTGACCAACCACACTTGCGGATCTGTTTCCTTTGCCACCGAGGCTCCCTACCTGCACCAATTGGGTATGGATGTCATTGTGCTAGGCCCTGGCAATGTTGCCCAGGCACACCAACCGGATGAGTATCTGGCGCTAGATCGCATTCGACCAACCATTGATTTTTTAACTCAACTTATTGGTCGCTGTTGTTTATAATGTTTTTGTAATAAATTCATGTACCTACTGTGATGACCACGCGCTGTGACTGACTACGTAAAGTTCCTCCGAGACACCTCCCCCTACATTAATACTCACCGGGGGAAAACCTTTGTCCTTGCTCTGGGCGGAGAGGCCGTTGCGCATGCCAATTTTACCAATATCGTCCACGACATCGCCCTTTTACATAGCCTGGGTATTAAGCTGATCTTGGTTCATGGTGCTCGTCAACAAGTAGAAGAGCGGCTTAAAAACTGTGCCATCCCAGCCCAGTTTAATCAGAATATTCGGATTACCGACAGTGCAACCATGGCTTGCGTAAAAGACGCCGTAGGCAGCACCCGGATTAATATTGAGGCCCAACTTTCTACTGGAGCGGCAAACTCACCAATGCACGGTGCCCGCATTCAAGTAGTCGGCGGCAACATGATTACGGCAAAACCTCTGGGCGTTCGCGAGGGAATCGACTTTCATCACACAGGGGAAGTCCGGCGGGTCGACAAAAAGGGTATTCAAAAGCAACTGGATGATGGCGCCATTGTTTTGCTCTCCCCCATTGGCTACTCACCCACAGGCGAAGCATTTAACCTGAACTATGAAGACATCGCCACTCAAGCAGCTGTCAGCTTGAATGCAGAAAAACTGATTATATTCAGTGCGCAGGAGGGTGTTTCAGACAGCACTGGCGACCTTCTAAAAATGATTTCACTGAAAGAAGTGCCGCGTCGCCTGGATGATCTTTCCAGCAACGTTACCCTGCAACACGCCCTAATGGCTTGTTACCAAGCCTGTGAAAACGGTGTATCTCGCGGCCACATTATTAGCTACGTCGACAATGGCGCCCTCCTTGGGGAGTTATTTTCTCGAGAGGGCAGAGGCACATTAGTGCTACAAAACGGCCATGAGGTGATTCGCCAGGCAACTATTGACGATGTGGGCGGCTTGCTAGACATCATTGCACCGCTGGAAGAACAAGGCGTACTTGTCAAACGCTCTCGGGAATTACTAGAAACTGAAATCTCCCGCTTTTCCGTCATGCTGCATGCTGAAGGCATGCTTATTGGCTGTGCCGCGCTGTACCCCTTTAGCGCAGGTAATGCGGCAGAGCTTGCCTGCGTGGCCACACACACGGACTTTCTCAATCAGGGCATTGCACGCCGTCTGCTTGAGCACATTGAAGGCCAAGCTGCCCAGCAAGGCATAAAACATTTATTTGTGCTCACCATACAAGCGGGGCACTGGTTCAAAGAACACGGGTTTGTCGACGCCACATTGGACGATCTGCCAGAAGAGCGGCAGTCCCTCTACAACCTTCAGCGAAACTCACAGATTTACCGTAAAAATCTGTAGTATTTATCGCAACAACCATAAATAGCCGCTAATTATCCTAGCTACTATTTGGTATCCTTGCAGCCTGCTTTATTTCTAAATAGACACACAATCTAGAAGGTTTTAACCATGCCAGTATATCGCTCACACACCACCACTAAAGGCCGAAACATGGCAGGCGCCCGCGCACTCTGGCGCGCCACTGGCATGAAAGACGATGACTTTAACAAACCTATTATCGCGATAGCCAACTCCTTCACCCAATTTGTTCCGGGACACGTACACCTCAAGGACATGGGCCAACTAGTTGCCGAAGAAATCGCCAAGGCTGGCGGTGTTGGAAAAGAGTTCAACACCATTGCGGTGGACGATGGTATTGCCATGGGCCACGATGGCATGCTC
>DFBC01000074.1:0-153 GCA_002367235.1 Cellvibrionales bacterium UBA3090 | reverse complement strand
GAAGCGGGTAAAACCAAACTTGCTGAACACAAGCTGGACCTGGTAGACGCCATGGTCATCGCAGCCGACCCCTCCGCCTCCGACGAACTGGCCGATGAATACGAGCGATCCGCCTGCCCGACCTGCGGCTCCTGCTCCGGTATGTTTACCGCC
>DFBC01000133.1 GCA_002367235.1 Cellvibrionales bacterium UBA3090 | reverse complement strand
ATAATTGCCTGTTGTTGCGAACTAGGGTACTTACCTGGCTCAACGTCAGCGGCCACCATCATTTTCTGATAGAGCGAAGATGCCGCTTCAGCTTGCTCCTTTTGATGGTCTTTCCAGAAATCCCATCCAAAATAACCACCGGCAACAAACACAATTGCCACGATGGTGAAAATTCCGTTTTCTTTCCACCAACGCTTAAAGCTCTCTAGTTGTTCCTCATCGCTGAGATGTTCTGCCACGGTTAACTCCCGTTGTTTTCAAGTATTTGATTGTTTAGTAAGACCACTGCATCGGCAATTGCCATTGTCTGCTGAGGTTGCTCCGCTCGCAGAAACTTTACCGATACCTCACCGTTTGCAGCTTCATTTTCACCAAGAATTAAAGCGACCACTGCGTTACTTTTATCTGCCTTTTTCATCTGACTCTTGAAACTGCCGCCACCACAGTGACTCTGCAACCTCAACCCAGGGCATTCACTACGTAACGTCTCTCCAAGCACCAGAGCTTGTGCCTGTACATCTCCAGCTGCAACGAGGTAGACGTCCACTTGCCGGGCGATACTATCCGGTACCACACCTGCTGCGTCAAGCAGCAATACCAAGCGCTCAATGCCCATAGCAAAACCCACAGCTGGCGTACTCTTACCACCCAGCTGCTCTACTAGACCATCATAACGGCCACCGGCACAGACTGTGCCCTGAGCACCGAGGGAATCGGTCACCCATTCGAAAACTGTCTTACCATAGTAATCCAGTCCACGTACCAGTCTTGGGTTTATTTGGTAGGGAACCCCGACAGCGTCAAGTAAGCCACAAAGCTGTTGAAAATGTAGCTGAGATGCCTCATCTAGAAAATCGCTCAAATCTGGGGCATCGTTCAACAACAATTGTGTTTCCGGATTTTTGCTGTCGAGAATACGCATCGGATTAGTTTGAAGTCTACGCTGACTATCTTCGTCTAACTGATCCTTTCGCTGACTCAGGTAATCAACCAGCGCATCGCGATAACACCCGCGTGACGCCATGGTACCGAGCGAGTTTAGCTGAAGAGTAACCACCTCGCTTAGGCCCAGCTGCTGCCACAATCGCCAGGTCATCGTTATCAGTTCTGCATCAATATCAGGTCCATCCAGGCCAAACACCTCGACACCTATCTGATGGAACTGACGAAGGCGACCCTTTTGGGGTCTCTCGTAACGAAACATAGGCCCTTGATACCAGAGACGCTGTACCTGATTGTGAATCAGACTGTTCTGTTCACAGGCTCTCACGCAACCAGCTGTACCCTCTGGACGAAGCGTAACACTCTCACCATTTCTATCATCAAAAGTGTACATCTCCTTTTCCACAATATCGGTCACTTCACCTATTGAACGCTTAAATAGCTCAGTAGGCTCGAGTACAGGGAACCTGATTTCTCGATAACTGTATTGGGACAATAGTTGTGCAACCTGGGATTCTAGATATTGCCAACGGGGGGAGTCCTCGGGAAGCAAATCGTTCATGCCCCGAATAGATTGAATTTTTTTCATTAAGATTTCGCTATTATATTTTCTTCTTGCTCGGCTTTTTTGCTCGCTTTGGAACGAATCAAGTGTTCCAACTCGTCAACCAGATTGTCCTGAGACAGTTTTTGACTTGGCTCCCCATCTATATAGATGAGGTTATTAGGGGTACCCCCCGTCAAGCCAATATCAACCTCTTTTGCCTCGCCTGGGCCATTAACAATACAGCCGATCACAGCAACATCCATGGGCACTGTTATATCTTCCAAACGGGTTTCTAGCTCATTCATCGTGCTAATGACATCAAAATTTTGTCGGGAGCAACTCGGACAAGCAATAAAGTTTATCCCCTTGCTTCGAAGCTTCAGACTTTTAAGCATGTCCCAGCCGACCTTCACTTCCTCAACTGGGTCTGCGGCAAGTGAAACTCGGATGGTATCGCCAATGCCATCCATCAGAAGCAAGCCCAGTCCGATTGATGACTTTACAGTCCCTCCCCGCAAGCCCCCAGCTTCGGTAATCCCCAAGTGCAATGGATTATCAATCAACGTTGAGATTTTCCGGTAGGCTGAGACCGCCATAAAGATATCAGAGGCTTTTAAACTCAACTTGAAGTTATCAAAGTTAAGGCGATCCAATATTTCCACGTGGCGCATTGCCGATTCAACCAAGGCATCTGGCGTTGGCTCACCATATTTCTTTTGAAGATCCTTTTCGAGAGAGCCGGCATTCACACCGATACGAATTGGGATGTTGAGGTCACGGGCCTTGTCTACAACTGCCTTAATTCTTTTTTCACGACCTATATTGCCAGGGTTAATACGTAAACAATCCACACCTAAATCAGCCACACGCAAGGCAATACGGTAGTCGAAATGTATGTCCGCCACCAAGGGAACCTGTACTCGCTTGCGAATGGCACCAAAAGCTTCGGCAGCATCCATAGAGGGAACGGAAACACGGACAATATCAGCACCAGCGCCAGCAATGCGGTTGATTTGTGAAACTGTTGCCTCGACATCGGTGGTTTCAGTATTTGTCATAC
This sequence comes from Cellvibrionales bacterium UBA3090, assembly GCA_002367235.1. GTDB lineage: Bacteria > Pseudomonadota > Gammaproteobacteria > Pseudomonadales > Porticoccaceae > Porticoccus. The sequence goes on along the minus strand of DFBC01000133.1, from coordinate 21,899 downwards.
TTTGCACAGTGATCGGCGCATCACCACCTACCGCAACATCACCAACCATTATTTGTCGTGACTTCCTCCGAGTAATCGGCGATTCAGAATGCATTAAACGCTGTACCTCAAAATCTCATTTTTCAACATATATTCTCCGGCATCCCCGCTAGAACCTGTTTCACTCTCATCTATTTTTTAGATTAAGAGTTCATTCAATCCACATTACCTACTTTAAAAGTGGCAGTATTGTCTTTAGCAATGGGAAACACCGTTACGGGCTGACCAGCATAACTAAGCTCTATACCCGGCGCATAACCCAAAACCAAACTAAACGGTGCCACGCCTTCAAGCTCAATCGTTGAACCCGTTGGTTTCAAGTCGGCGACCAAGAGATCGCCATTGGCATCCTGGACTTCAACCCAACTTTGTTGGAGCACCTTAATTTGTAACACTTGGGTCTCGACGTCAGAAACAACCTTATTACCCCGGTTTACATCACGCTCAATTACCGGTTCATCGGACTGGGGTTCAATAGCCAATGGCGGGGTCAAACTTAGGCCCTTTTGTTGTGGTAGTAGCGACGGCTCGGACTGTCTCATATCGAACAAGCCTAGTTCGATACCACTGCTAGGCCTGACAACCCAAAATAATAAACACGCCAGCAATATCAATAGAACCGGAACGATCAACTTGTACTTTTTAATTTTACTCTGTGGCTGACCAAGCAATCGAATGGACGGCTCCCCTTGGCTGACACCCTGAGCTCTCATATGAACTTCTAAGCTACTTAATATTTCAGTGTTAGAAATCCCTAGGATTGAACAGTAGCGTTTTATATAGCCTTTTACATAAAGAGGTGAAGGCAGTCGATCATAGTCGTCCTTCTCTAGCGCAGTAAAAACTCGAGGACTCACCCCGAGAAGAAGTACAACCTCCTCAGCTGCAATACCCTTTTCTCTTCGGGCTCGACGAAGTAATTCCCCTGGTGGAACTGGGTCTGCTTGGTCTGAAACTATTTCATCTTTATTATTTTTCTTGCTCATTTTTAAGCCAGCTTTGATATTCCTGATTTTCTCGGGAATTAGGGAACATATTCCTTAAGGCCAACCCCTGGCTAGCTTCAGCATCCTGATTTCCAATATTATGTTCCAACCTTACGCCCAACCAAAGCCCTCGTGGGCTGGGGGCATTCTTGGTATCGTTATATTTACTTAGCAGCTGCCTTGCCCGCGGGTAGTCTTTCTTCTTGAATGACAATTCAGCTAACTCAAGATACGCAAAGGATAACGTAGGGTTCAAAACTGCCGCCCGGGTGAAAGCATTTTCAGCCTCCGGTAACTTATCCAGCTTCAAAGCTGCAACACCAGTCTTATAAAATAGCTCGGCACGTTTGGGATACCCAAGATCCTCAGTTCCAAGAGAAAACTGCTGATAGGCCTCTTCATAGCGATTCAAGCGCATAAGAAAGAGGCCATAGTTGTTCCGACCACGGGTAAATTTCGGGTCATAGCTGAGTGCTTTTTTATAATGTGCCTCAGCCTCTTCATATTCCATTTCACGTTGGAACAACAACGCCCATACATCGTGAAGCTCGGGAGAACGGCTGTCCAATGCCATCGCTTTGTTCAAATTATCTCTAGCACGTTCGTGGTCACCTTTAGACATGTAACCCAAGGCCAATTGCAAACGGTTTTGCACAACCTTATCCATATCTACCGGCTGCTTGTTTTGCGTTGTAGTCGTTGTACAACCGACCATAAGCAATGTCGCGAGAACCCAAAGAGCCAACCAGGGTACTGATAGAAGCTTCACTTTTCTCACCACACTTTTATACATCACAATTCTCAGTTCACAAATTTAACGGGTTGTTCCATATCCCGACGCTGATATCTTTCACTCCGACGTGTTTTGTCATTCACAGTGCCGGCTAACTGACCACAAGCCGCAGCAATATCATCGCCTCTGGTTGTCCTTATCGTCGTTGTATGCCCCGCATTATGCAGGATATCTCTAAACCTGTTTAACGTGTTGTTGGACACTCGTTTATAATCCGAACCGGTGAATGGATTAAACGGTATCAGGTTAATCTTACAGGGGATATCACTCAACAGCTCGGCTAATTCGTGTGCATGCTCATTGCGATCATTAACATGGTCTATCAGCGTATACTCTACGGTAATTTTGCGACGATTATCGGGCATCTTATCCAAATAACGCTGCGCCGACTCAAGCAACATCGCGATGGGATATTTTTTATTGATCGGCACCAATTCGTTCCGCAACTGATCATTTGGCGCATGAAGAGAAATAGCCAAGGACACATCGCTTACATCGCCTAGGCGATCCAACATAGGGACGACACCCGAAGTGCTCAATGTCACCCGACGCTTCGATAGTCCATAAGCACTGTCGTGAAGCATGATCCCCATCGCATCGACGACATTATCAAAATTCAATAACGGCTCACCCATTCCCATGAGAACCACGTTACTAACAACCCTATCGGCTTTCGGTCCAAGCGAGCCAAAGGATTTGGCTGCAATCCACAACTGACCAATAATTTCAGATGCTGTCAAATCCCGGTTGAAGCCCTGTTTGCCTGTGGCACAAAAACTACAATCTAGAGAACAACCAATTTGTGATGAAATACAGAGCGTTCCTCTATCCTTCTCCGGGATAAAAACCGTCTCGATACAGCTTCCACCTTCAACCCGAATCAACCACTTACTGGTTCCATCCGCAGAATCCTGTTGGCTGACGACCTCTGGCGCGGTGATTTCAGCGACTTCTTTTAAGCGCTCACGCAATCCCTTTGACAGATTAGTCATCTGATCAAAGTCATCCACACCCATCTGGTGAATCCACTTTAAAACCTGCGTAGCACGAAATGGTTTTTCGCCAATACTGGAAAAAAAATGGTTAAGCTTTTCAGCAGAAAGCCCCAGAAGATTAACTTTAGTCTTCTGGGGCTCTGTAGCTAGAGAGTTTTCAGCGCTGATTGCGCTCATAAAACATTCCACATAATCAAATACTTACTTAGCGAGGGCAGATTTCATCATTATTGAAGAAGTAAGCTATTTCACGCTCTGCAGACGCCGCAGAATCTGAACCATGAACAGCATTAGCATCGATTGATTCAGCAAAATCAGCTCGAATAGTCCCTGCGTCTGCTTCCTTAGGGTTGGTTGCCCCCATCAAATCACGATTTTTAGCAATGGCATTTTCACCTTCCAGTACTTGAATGACAACAGGGCCAGATGTCATAAAGCCAACAAGATCACCATAAAAAGGACGTTCTTTATGCTCAGCGTAGAATCCGCCTGCTTTTTCTTCAGAGAGGTGCTGCATTTTTGAAGCAACGATTTTCAAGCCAGCATCTTCAAAACGGTCGTAGATTTTGCCAATAACATTCTTAGCAACTGCATCGGGCTTGATAATAGAAAGGGTTCGTTCAATAGCCATTAAGGGTCTCCAAGTGAAGGTATGAGGAACATAGTGAGACGACACCGCATGACGGCCCGACACCACTGATCAAAGGGACGGGGATTTTACTCCCGAATACAAAGGGTTACAAGGAATAGCATGCTCTCAATTCTGGCTTAAAATACAACTTATGCAGCCAGCAATTTGGTAAAACGGTCACAGGGTACTGGCATGCTAAAGTGAGCACCCTGGTAGGAGTGACAACCGAGCTCCTTAAGAATCTCAAGCGCTTCACGATTCTCAACACCTTCAGCTGTGACTTTTAATCCATACTGCTTTGAAACGGCCATAATGGCCTCCACCACACCTCGACTCTCCGGATCCCGGTGGATATTGCGGATAAACTCACGATCTATTTTAAGGTGATCAAATGGCAATCGCTTCAGGTAAATCATCGAAGAGTAGCCTATACCAAAGTCATCAATTGAGAACATAGAACCCAAAGACTTTATTGACTCCATTTTCTTAATTGCTTCGTCAACATCTTCAATAACGAGGCTTTCAGTCACCTCAAAGTTGAGAAATTTGGGGTCAATATCATAGCTACTCATACTATGCTGGACAATTTCCAGCAATTGAGGATCACGGAACTGACGAGGACTAATATTAACACTGAGCCTCATATGGTCATCCCAGATGCCCAAATCAAGAAAGTTCCGGACGTACTCACAGGCAGTGCGAATAACCCAACGCCCCACATCGACAATCAGCCCCGAAGATTCAAGTACGGGAATAAACTCGGAGGGCATATTGGTTACCTTGTCGGCATTCATCCAACGCAATAGTGCTTCCCCACCCATCAGCTTACCGGTTTCCACACAAATCTGAGGCTGCACGTAGAGAACAAACTCATGGTTGTCCATGGCCTTTCTCAACCGGGTATTCATACCTATCTGACGCTGTGCTTTTTCTGTAATGCATGGGTCAAAAAAGGCAATACTATTACGACCTTTACGTTTGGCCTCATACATGGCTGTATCTGCAAACTGAAGTACTCTATCTGCCGTAATATCCGGGTCTGTCAGCAAAGCAATACCTATGCTGGCAGTTAAAATCACTTCATGGCCATCGAGGAAAAGAGGGGTTGCGACAATCTCTCCAACTTTCTCTGCCACTGCCTGGGCATCCCAAGCCGCCTGAGAGATACTTTCGGACAACTCAGGAATAAATAAAACGAATTCATCGCCGCTCATACGAGCCAACATATTTTCACCGGTGACCATTCCCGCAACGGCCCGACCAACTTTCATGATCACCTGATCTCCAACAGCATGCCCCCAGGAATCATTGATATCTTTGAAGTGATCCAAATCTATCATCATCACGGTGCCACACACAGATTGATTCTGATGCTCCTCCAAAAAGGTGCTTATGGTCTGAATCAGCATCTGGCGATTAGGAAGGTTAGTCAAACTATCAAAGTAGTGATCACGAGTGGCTTTTTTCCATGGCTGACGGTTATCAGTTTCAACAACCTGCTCCGTCAATACAGGAAGGTCGACCTCTTCACTATTAAGAACAAGGTCTCCGGCTAGGGGGCTGGGACTTCCGGCGTCGCCCGAGAAAGGGTCTATACGAGATTGGATACTTTGAGGTTCTGCCGTGAGGTCGGCCACGGAAAGCGGCTCACCTACCAGCACTGACTCAGGTATGGATGAAGGAGCTTGCGGGTCCTCCAGATTTTTTTCATTTGCGTTTAGCAAGTCTGAGTCGCTAGCATCCTGCTGATTAAGCATGACGACCAGATCTTTGCCATCCTCATCGACATAGACGATATTTAACACGACTTGGCAGGAACCACTGGCCGATGGACACTGCCATACGGCTTCCTGAACTCGATGTCTGAGTGCTTTTTTCAGTTGCAGCTTAAGATCCACCAAAGCGGTGGACTCTTCGCCAGTAATAGAATCGAGGGAGGCACCAACAAGCTGCTTAAGCTCGCATCCGAGTAGATCAAGGGCTTTTTGGTTGGCGTCGACACAGACGCCGTAAGCAAAGAAAAGAGTGCCGTAGGGGACTGATTCCGCCAATACTTTATAAAGCTCTTCTTTAGAGCTCATTAACACCCCTCAATCCATCGTTGTCGCTTGATTGCTATTCTAATCGAGTTCCTCTATCCATGCCATCTGGATTGCCTCGAGAATTTTTTCGCCACAACGGTTGGGATCATCATCAAAATCGTCAAGGCTCATTACCCAGTTACGAAGATCAACGAAATTGACATAGTGCGGATCCACATCTCCATGAGTCTCTGACAGCTCAATCGCGATATCTTGTACATCTGTCCACCTAAGCGACATCCTTTTAGCCTCCTAATGCTTCTCAGACACCATATTTATTGTATATTTAGGTATCTCTACCACTAAATCTTCATCTTGAACAACAGCCTGACAACTAAGCCTGGAATCAGGGTCGACCCCCCACGCTTTGTCCAGATAATCTTCCTCGAGCTCGTCTGCCTCCTCAAGTGAGTCAAACCCCTCTCGAATATACACATGACATGTAGTGCAGGCGCAGGACATTTCACAGGCGTGCTCAATCTCAATATCATTTGCAAGTGCTACCTCACAAATACTTTGCCCACTCTCCACCTCAATGGCAGCGCCTTCTGGACAAAACTCTTCATTGGGCAAAAAAATTATTTTGGGCATCTCACACGTCCTTTTCCACTTCGTCAAGACTATGCCCTGCCAGTGCTCTCTGAATACTGGCGTTCATTCTCCGAGCCGCAAACTCTTCGCTGGTCTTCGCAACCATTTCAATATGGCGAGCAATTTCGCGGTGGTTCTCACTATGGCGAACCTCATCCAAGTCTTTTAAGGCCACTTCAAGACAGTGGAACTCGTTATCATTAAGCAACTTACGACCATCTTCTTTCAGGGCGGCCGCTAAGTCCTCATACATCCGATCTGCGTCAACTTGCTGCTCACGAAGCGCTCTCACCTGCATGTCATCGCGAGCATGCGTGTAGGACTCTTTAAGCATTCGAGTGACATCTTCATCATTGAGACCATAGGAAGGCTTCACTTCAATATGGGCTTCGATTCCACTAGCGAGCTCTTTGGCCGATACATTCAGCAAACCATCGGCATCTACCTGAAAACTGACACGGATCTTAGCCGCACCAGCAACCATCGGGGGGATGCCCCGCAACTCAAAACGCGCCAACGACCGGCAATCAGAAATCAATTCCCGCTCGCCTTGTAAAACATGAATGGACATGGCCGTTTGACCATCTTTAAACGTTGTAAAATCCTGAGCTTTGGCTACAGGAATCGTGGTATTACGGTGAATAATCTTCTCCATAAGACCACCCATCGTCTCAAGACCCAGAGACAGAGGAATGACATCCAGCAGCAACATGTCATCACCAGACTTGTTGCCAACCAAGACATCCGCCTGTAATGCAGCACCAATGGCCACCACCCTATCGGGATCAATATTCACCAGAGGCTCCCGACCAAAGGCCTTAGTCACTTTATCTCTGACCCTTAACGTCCGTGTGGAGCCACCAACCATAACTACGTTGACCACATCTTCCGGTTTAAGGGCAGCATCACGTAAGGCTCGCTTGCAAGCTCTCAAGGTTTTATCTATCAGGGGGTCAATCAACGCATCCAACTGCTGCCTCTCCAACACACCCGACCAGCCCGCAACCGTTAGTTCTACTTGCTGGCACTCTGATAGCGATTCCTTGGCTTTACGAGCTTCTATTAGCAGCTTCCGCTGTTGAGATGGATCCAGGTTATCCTCCAACCCAGCCTGTTCAGCGATCCACTGAGCCACAGCCCGATCAAAATCATCGCCACCCAAAGCCGAATCACCGCCGGTGGAGAGCACCTCAAAAACACCGTGGGATAATCTCAGTATTGAGATATCAAATGTACCACCGCCCAAATCATAGACAGCAATAACACCCTCCCCGCCCTGATCCAAGCCATAAGCAACAGCGGCAGCTGTTGGTTCATTCAACAGACGCAGCACCTTAACACCAGCTAATGTTGCAGCGTCTTTTGTTGCCTGACGCTGAGCTTCATCAAAATAGGCCGGCACAGTAATGACAGCACCATCCAAAGCACCATCCAAAGCCTGCTCTGCGCGACCCACAAGCACCTTAAGAATTTCTGCTGAGGCGGCCACAGGACTGATAGCACCAGCCACGGTTTTAAAGTTAGGCATGCCGCTATCACTGGCAATCATTTCATAGGGTAATTGACTCCCCAAAGTTTTGATATCCTCAATGCCCCGCCCCATAAAGCGCTTAACGGATATCAGTGTATTCAGAGGATCATCTGAGGATTGATCATAGGCTAGTCGCCCCACTGTAACGTCGCCAGCATCACCATAATGCACGACTGACGGCAACAAGTGTTGCTGCTCATTATCCAGCAAGGTTTCGGGCGTGCCGCTCCTAACTGTCGCCACTAAAGAATTGGTTGTGCCGAGATCAATACCCACAGCGCGTCGACGTTGATGGGGCTCCGGGGACTGACCGGGTTCAGAAATCTGTAACAGGACCACAATGCGTTACCACTTATTAGTCATTGAGTTATTTGTCATCTAATTCATGCTCTAACTGTTCCACTTCGATCAGTAATTTATTAAAAAACTGCATCTTGGCGACAGTTTCCATCGCTTCCTGGAGCCTAGATTGACTGTATTGTTGATCAAACACCGTTTGTAATTCTATGTATTCAGACTCAACGGCATCCGCCACTTCTTCAAGTGCAGTAAAGGCGTCGTCTGCGTCTGACAAGTCAGCCAGCTTCTCTCGAAGCTCTATTTGCTGCATCAGAAATTGAGGGTCGCGGGTAATTTTTGTATCGCCAGCATCATCTATATTTTGCAAGGACAATAGATATTGCGCCCTAAGCAATGGAGAACTGAGTTGGGAATAGGCCTGGTTAATGACAGCAGCATATTGAACTGCTAGACGCTGCTCCTGGGCGGGCTTTCCAGCATAACGATCAGGGTGAAACTCCCGCTGCATCCCGTGATATCGGTCTGCCAACAACTTCAAATCTACGTGATAGCTTTGAGGCAAACCGAATAATTCAAAATAGTTGCTGGTAAAATCCACAATCAAGAAACCCGGTTAGAGAGAAAGACCTTAAACGTGGAAACTTTCACCACAACCACACTCATCTTTTACATTAGGGTTGTTGAACTGAAAACCTTCGTTAAGCCCTTCGGCAACAAAATCTAACTCGGTACCATCCAGATAGGTAAGACTCTTTGGATCAATAAAAAGTTTTGCATCTCCGCTGGTGAAAACCTTATCTTCGGGCTCTTGCTCATCGACAAACTCAAGCACATAAGACAATCCGGAACAGCCCGTAGTCTTAACACCCAAACGAATACCGAGGCCGTGCCCTCGGTGAGCCAAATGCTTAACCACGTGCGCCTCAGCAGCACTTGTCATGGTAATAGCCATTACTTAGCACCCTCCTCTTCGTAAATCCAGGCTTTATTAACTATCTTCGCCACGCTTATGCCTAACATCCTTAACTGCAGCCTTGATGGCATCCTCAGCCAACACAGAACAATGGATTTTAACGGGAGGCAGGGCAAGCTCTTCGGCAATTTCAGTATTCTTAATTTCTGAAGCCTGATCCAGCGTTTTACCCTTCACCCACTCGGTAAGCAGTGAACTTGAGGCAATTGCCGAACCACAGCCATAAGTCTTGAACTTAGCATCCTCGATAATCCCATTATCGTTGACCTGTATCTGCAATCGCATCACATCACCACAGGCCGGAGCACCTACCATTCCAGTACCCACATTGCTGGACTTATCATCCAACTTCCCTACGTTGCGAGGGTTATCATAGTGGTCGAGCACTTTGTCACTGTAAGCCATAATTCAATTCCTCAACGCTAGTGTGCAGCCCATTCAATTTGAGTTAAATCTACGCCATCTTTAAACATATCCCACAAGGGAGATAACTTTCTCAACTTATCGACCGCATCACGAATTTTAACAACGGCAAAATCAATTTCTTCTTCAGTCGTAAACCGACCGATAGAAAAACGAATAGAGCTATGAGCCTGCTCATCATCAAGTCCTAAAGCTCGCAATACATAAGAAGGTTCCAAGCTCGCAGAGGTACATGCCGAACCCGAAGAAACCGCAAGATCTTTCAATGCCATAATCAATGATTCCCCTTCCACAAAGGAAAAACTGACATTTAGGTTGCCGGCAACCCGCTGCCTCAGCGACCCGTTTACATGAACCTCCTCCATGTCGGATATGCCATCCCACAACCTATTTCTTAAAGCCAGGGTGTGCTTATTGTCCTTAGCCATGTCTTCTTTGGCTATACGGAAAGCTTCACCCATACCAACAATTTGATGGGTAGCCAGAGTGCCAGATCGCATACCACGTTCATGCCCGCCACCATGCATTTGCGCTTCTATCCGAACGCGGGGTTTCCGTCGAACATAGAGGGCGCCAATACCCTTGGGACCGTATATTTTATGGGCCGACAGGGATAACATATCGACCTTCATAGACTCTACATCAATGTCCACTTTACCCGCACTTTGAGCGGCATCGACATGGAAAAACACCTTATGCCGACGGCAGATTTCACCAATTGACGCAATGTCATTGATAGTGCCGATTTCATTATTGACATGCATTAGAGAAACCACTGTTGTGTCTTCCCTAATGGCCTCTTCAACCATTTCTGGCTGAATAATCCCTTCTGAATCAGGGTTTAGGTAAGTCACCTCAAAACCTTCTCGCTCCAGTTGGCGACAAGTGTCGAGCACCGCTTTGTGCTCAATTTTCGAGGTAATAATATGCTTACCTTTTTTCTGATTAAAGTGAGCACATCCTTTTATAGCCAGGTTGTCTGACTCAGTGGCACCAGATGTCCATACAATTTCACGAGGATCCGCATTGAGCAATGCCGCAACATGACCACGTGCTTCTTCTACAGCGGCCTCTGCCTGCCAGCCAAACGAATGGGACCGGGAAGCTGGATTGCCAAAGTTACCCGTATTTGTCAGACACGCTGCCATTTTTTCAGCCACTCTCGGATCAACCGGAGTGGTGGCAGAATAGTCCAGATAAATAGGCAATTTCATTTAGTTACTCCTATCAACGAGGTCGGCATCGGTCTCAACCAATTCACTCTGACGCAAAGTCACCAGCTGAACTTCATGCTGATGAACCAAGCTATCTAACGTTATACCACTCAGAAACCTGTGTATCTGGCGACTTAAGTCATCCCACAAATGATGTGTCAAACAAACATCACCACTGTGGCAGTTTCCCTTACCATTACAGCTGGTGGCGTCAATGGACTCATTTACCGCATCAATAATTTCAGCCACATTGATATCGCTGCAGGTGCGAGCCAGGCGATAACCACCACCGGGACCACGAACACTACAAACCAACTCCTGCTGGCGAAGCTTGGCAAACAACTGCTCAAGGTATGACAAAGAGATCTCCTGACGCATGGAAATATCGGCCAAACTAATAGGCCCGCTGTCTCCGTGAAGAGCAAGATCTAGCATAGCTGTGACCGCATATCGGCCTCGAGTAGTCAGCCGCATAGTGTTTCCATTACTGTTGCCTTTTGAAACAATTTACACAGCCATTATGCAAAAAACCAACCATTTTAGTCAAGTAAATAGTAGACTAATTTAGTTGGTTATAAAGCTACTTTAACAAAATAAGCTATTTACTTGATTCAATAGCTTTTTTCATTCTATATGCCGCATTTTGAATAGCCGTTAATACACCTCTAAGAATGGACAGCTCCATTTCATCGAGGCGAATACGCCCATAGAGTCGGCGCAATCGAGTCATGGTCTGACGAGGATTATCTCTGTCGTGAAAGCCAATATCCACCAACGCTTGCTCAAGATGTTGGAAATACATTTCCAAATCCTGTGCTTTAGCTGGAGGCTGGTCCCAATCGTCGAAGGAAGGCAACACTCCCTCAGCGTCGGCCAGCGATGCCATTCGCACCTCATAGGATAACACTTGAACAGCCGCAGCCAGATTCAACGAACTGTACTCAGGGTTGGATGGAATATGCACATGGTAAGTGCATTTGTGGAGCTCCTCATTTGTGAGCCCGCGGTCCTCCCGACCAAAAATAATCGCCACATCATGCTGCCCGGCTTCCTGCCAAACCCTAACGCCGCACTCACGTGGATTCAGTAAGGGCCAGTTAATTCGCCTTTCGCGAGCACTTGTACCTACGATTAAGCCGCAACCGGAAATAGCCTCATCAAGAGTATCCACGACAACCGCATTATCCAGAACATCCAATGCATTGGCCGCACGCCAAACCGCCCTGTCTGCCGGATACTCTTTAGGTGCCACTAGATATAAACGAGACAAGCCCATGTTTTTTATGGCGCGTGCTGCACCCCCAATGTTTCCAGGATGGCTCGTGTTGATCAACACAATACGAATATTGTCAAAATTACTCATGAAATAATTTTCCAGAGGATATCTTACAAAAGCGTCGAAATATCCACCCGTCACTACAACTTAAAAACCAACAAGCTGCTCAATAGATGAACACGCGCTAAAACGACGCGAATTCTAGCAGAGAGATGTCGTTTAATCATGGTTTTTACTCTCCCCGGATTCAGCACTGTCTGATACAATGCCGCGCACTTTCAACTCTGGAATCTCACATAATGGAACCCATGGTCAATATTGCCCTCCGCGCTGCCAGAAAGGCAGGAGAAATGATTGCCCGTGCCTCTGAGCGCTCAGATCTAATCAAAATCGACGAAAAAGGTCGCAATGATTATGTTACCGATATTGATCACGCTTCAGAAAAGGAAGTGATCTACCATCTGCGCAAGGCCTTCCCTGAACACACCATCATTGGTGAAGAATCTGGTCTTCTTGAAGGAGAAGACAACGATTACCAGTGGATCATTGATCCGCTCGATGGAACTACCAATTTTATCCATGGCATACCCCACTTTGCGGTATCCATCGGCTGCCGCTATAAAGGCAAGCTAGAACATGCTGTTGTATTCGACCCCATGAGGCGTGAAGAATTTACAGCTAGCCGAGGTCGAGGGGCCTTTCTGAACGGTAATCGAATCCGGGTATCTGGTAGGCAAAACCTCGCAGGCTCCATTGTTGCTACGGGCATCCCCTTCAACAGCCCATCTATCGAACATATGGAACCCTATCTGTCCTGTCTAACAGAGCTCGCTAAGCAATCTTCAGGGATTCGTCGTTTGGGCGTAGCCTCTTTGGATCTAGCCTATCTGGCAGCGGGGCGATTTGATTCGTTCTGGGAAATGAACCTGAAACCATGGGATATTGCAGCGGGAGTCTTATTGGTTAAAGAGGCAGGTGGGTTAGTCAGTGATTTTCAAGGTAGTGATAATTACATGGAAAATGGAAATATCGTCTGCGCGACACCCAAATTATTTAAACCTACCCTGCAAGTAGTGCAGAAACACCTAGGCTACTTAAAGTAGCCTAGACTACCAACACATTCATATAAGGTTAAAACTAGGTTTCATCGAACAATATTTGTCCGTCCAATCCCTGTTTCTGCAAAATATCGCGCAACCGACGCAATGCTTCAACCTGAATTTGACGTACGCGCTCTCGGGTTAGCCCTATTTCGCGACCCACCTCCTCAAGTGTTGAAACATCATACCCCCGCAACCCAAAACGCCGTGCAATAACCTCTCGCTGCTTATCAGATAGCTCAGACAAACAGGCTTCTAGTGAACTGGTCAAGTCATCGCCCTCAACCAATTCCTCAGGATCGCTGGGATGCTCGTCGGCAAGTGTTTCGACTACCGTACGCTCACCATCTTTACCCAGCGGCACATCTACCGAGCTAACCCGCTCGTTAAGCCGCAACATCCGTGAAACATCATCTGCCGACTTATCTAATGATGCTGCTATTTCATCTGGAGTTGGATCGTGCTCAAGCTCTTGTGCTAATTTACGGGAAGCCTTCAAGTAGACATTTAGCTCCTTCACCACATGAATGGGAAGACGAATAGTACGGGTTTGATTCATCAGCGCCCGCTCGGCAGATTGTCGAATCCACCAGGTGGCATAGGTCGAAAAGCGGAAACCAAGTTCAGGATCAAATTTTTCCACCGCTCGCATCAGACCGAGATTCCCCTCTTCGATCAAATCAAGCAGTGACAACCCTCGATTCACATATCGGCGAGCAATTTTCACAACCAACCGCAAGTTACTTTCAATCATCCTCTTTCTTGCGGACTCGTCGCCCTTGTGAATCAGGCGAGCGTAGTAAACCTCCTCCTCAGCTGTTAGAAGAGGCGCGCATCCAATTTCCTTCAAATAAAGGCTGGCAGCATCAAGCACTTTTTCACTTTTGCTTTCAGCAAGCCGCTCTTTGGTATCCTCATTGTGAAAATCAATTTCTTTTGTCAAAGAATATTCACCCCAAGTAAATGGTCACCTTCCTGGCGCTCTACCGACAGATACTCTTATTAGCTTTCTGCCAGACTACCTTTCAGAAAACAACACATATTGCCTTTTAAAATACAGCTCAATAGTCATGAATTTACCACCAAACAGTAACAGATAAAACAATCCCTACCGATTATTTTATCTGAAACCTCAACCACTTATCTAAACACAATTATTGTTAGCAATGCCTCGAGAAATACGAACTAATATGAAAAGTTTTAGCTTTGGGGTAGATAGCGTATCGGATCAACCGGTTTGCCATCCTTCCGAATTTCAAAGTAGAGGCGTCTTTGATCAGATGGGTCACCTCCCACCTCTGAAATTTTTTGTCCGCCCTTGAGTACCTGCCCCTCTTTAACGAAAACCTTGCGATTGTGCGCATAAGCACTGAGAAAAACGTCGCTGTGTTTAACGATAATCAACTGACCATAACCACGCAGCCCACTCCCCGAATAAACAACGACACCTGCTGCAGCTGCCACCACCGGGGCACCAGCACGGCTCTGAATATCGACCCCCTTAAACAAGGATGAGCTATTGAAACGTTTGACTACCCGTCCTTCTACTGGCCACTGCCAATGCCAATTGGAAGGTAGAGGGGGGGCCTTTTTTGGAGGTGGAGACGTAACCTTTGGCCGTGTCTCCATTACCTTTTTTGGCCTTGATACAGCTCCCGAGCGCTTGGAGGTAGTGGATTTACTCGGCGCTGTAGTTGAGCGACGAACAACCCTCGGTATTCTGCTTGTATCCAGGGTAAGTCGCTGCCCCCTGTAAATGGTATAAGGTCGCGAAATACCATTGGCTCGAGCCAATTTATGGATATCCTTTTCATAGCGCCAAGCAATTGAAAAAAGCGTTTCGCCAGAGGATACAAGGTGATAATTAATTTTCTCACTGGGGGGGGGTGAACGGTAATCAACAGGCGCTGGCGGCGGTGTCTGACAACCCGCCAAAAAGGGTACCCCTATCGCCACAACAATAGAAGCCCACCAAAAAAACTTATGCTGGCATAACGGATAAGGCAAACTACTTTTCCCTATATGGTTATCACCCCAACGATCAGAGTTTTTTGCGCTGCCCACCAAAGTATTCCAGGCCAAGCACTAGAACTAAACCTGACAACATACAACCCAACGCAGCAAATGTATTCGGGTCTATTCCCGTCACATCGCCAAATGTGGACGGCATCATTAAGTGATGGGATAAGACAAGCTCCCTACCCTTATGATCGATCATGACCTCCAACGATTCCTTCCAAGGCCAGACAATCAGCAGCGACCCCAACAGAAATCCGGTCAATACCGCGATAGTCGTAGAGTAATAGTGGTGTAAAAGCCACGACAAGACTCTCGAAAAAGCTACCAGCCCGCAACCACAACCCAAAACAAACACCAATAGGGTCTGCCAATGTAATTCACTAATAGCGGCAATCATCACTGGATATATGCCCAACAATAACAAAATAAAGCTGCCTGAAACGCCCGGTAGAATCATGGCGCAAATCGCTACAGCGCCAGCACAAAATATTGACAACAAATCTTCACTCCCCTGCATTTTAGGTGCAAGAGAAATTGCCAAAGCCACTAGAGTGCCCACCCATAAACTCAGCCACTCCTGCCACCGGAGATGTGGCAGCTGACGAAAAATATAAATAATTGAGGCTACAATGAGACCAAAGAAAAACGACCAGACCAATATTGGGTAATGCTCTAGCGAGTAACCCACTACTCGGGCAAGTGACGCAATACTAAACAGGATTCCACTAAACAGAACCACCAAGAAGTTTCCATTGATTTCACGCCAAAAGGCCCCAAACCCATGGCTTTTCATTAGTTTGAGTGCACTTAGATTAATGGAGCGGATAGAATCAAGAAGCTCCTCATAAATACCGCTGATAAAGGCAATGGTGCCACCAGAAACGCCGGGCACCACATCGGCTGCCCCCATTGCCATTCCCTTGAGGAATAGCAACAACTTCTGCTTTACTCTTTCCATAGAAATATCTTATGGCCGGTTAGCGTGTCACGCCACTGAGCAATGGAACAAAACGAACCTGCTCGGCTATACGCTCCTCAAAATTTGAACTGTCACCTACTCTCGTGATGACCCGCAACTCTTGCACATCACCAGGCCCCACCGGTATAACAAGAATTCCATCTGGAGCAAGCTGATGGAGAAGCTCCTCTGGAACCTCATGTGGGGCTGCAGCACTGAGTATCGCATCGTAGGGTGCATTGTCTGAATAGCCAAAGCCGCCGTCGCTATGAGCAAGCCTTACATTCCTCAAACCCAGCTTGCGTAAACGATCCCGAGCCTTATCAAGTAAAGGCTTTATCCGCTCAACGCTATAAACTTGCCCCACGAGCTGAGCCAAAATAGTTGTCTGGTATCCTGAACCCGTGCCGATCTCCAATACTTTTTGACGCGGCCCTTGAGAAAGTAATATTTCAGTCATCAGTGCGACAACATAGGGCTGCGACAATGTTTGCCCATACCCGATAGGTAATGCTGTATCTTCGTAAGCTCGGTGAGAAAGCGCTTCATCAAGGAATAAATGCCGAGGCGTCACTCTCATCACATCAAGCACCCGTTGATTGCCGATGCCCTGCTCTTTGAGTCGCTGGATAAGACGCTCCCTAGTCCTCTGGGAGGTCATACCAATGCCACCGAATTCAGTTGAATTCACGCTAAAACCTCTACTCTTTTCGAATGCCGAACTATACCACAGCGCTTAGATTCCAACACTGGCCCACGGCGTTTGTAATTGAGACAACTCCCGGAGCACCGATGTCGCATAACCACCCGAAGTCAATGAGAAAGACAGCACCAAGTCGGGGCAACTATCGCAGTCATTTTCCGATGACATCCACTGCCAACTCAGCTGATTCGGATTCAAAATCAACGAACGCCGCTCCTGCTTTAAACCGCTAAACTCTAGTGCATTCGTCCAATCTTGCCAGGTAGACAACACCCGCCCCTCAAGCTCGCGCACCGCCGTCGGCTCACAACTTCGCCCCCGCCCCCACATCGGTCCAGCTGGCGCAGCCTCTTCAATCAATGGATTCGCCCATGTTCCTTGCCTGATTCGTTCGGCAAGCACCAAATTAAATAAGTAAGAGCGCGCAGCTGACAGGTAGAGCCCCCCCTTGGGAGAACTACTTTTGCGCCGACCTCGCTGGCGATTAACCCCGTATTGTTCTGCCAATAATTTATCAGCCTGTTGCAGATTACTGCCATTAATACCAAACCGCTGTTCGCCAAAGTAATTCGGCACACCTTGCTCAGCAATTTTCTGTAGCCGGGCCTCTATAGCCTCCCGCTCACCTGCCACCTGTCTCAAACGAATTTGAAATCGATTGGCCTGGTGTACCCCTCGCCTCAATTTCTTGTTATGCCGATTAAGAGATAACACCTTGTACTCAGCCACCTCAGGTAGAACCGCACCATTATCCAATCCATCAAATGCAGAACCTTTCGGCAAATGCACACTGAACCACTGCCGCGTAACTGCGCGGCGGTCTTTCAACCCACAGTAACCAATGGCCACTTCCTCCACGCCAAAAAATTCAGCTAATAATTGGGCCACCCAACGGGTGTTCTCCCCGCTCTTTTCCACGTGTAAACACAAGTGCTCGCCTTCCCCTAAAAGCGGAAAACCCAGCTCTTCATCCACCTGAAAATCTTCCAACTCTGTTCGAAAGAGTGCCGTTGCGACGGGAGGCCCCAAAGCGAAAGGAAAATCCAAAGAAAATTGTCTACTAATGATGACTACCCTAAGATAATGCCAAAAGGCGATAAATATATGCCGAGGGAGTTTACGAACATCCCCACAAGTGTCAACTTCAAGTCAGGATGCTCTACATATAATGCATATACACTACCTACAACACGTTTCCTTTGAAGACTTAGGAAGTATGAAGGCTTGGTTTGAAAAGCACGGCCATACCCTAAGTGCAACGCACCTATACAAGGGAGAACCCCTGCCAAAAACAAATAGTTTTGATTGGCTGGTTGTAATGGGCGGCCCTATGAGTGTCGCAGATACTACAGCCTACCCTTGGCTTACTGATGAAAAATCGTTTATCAAACAGGCTATCAGCGAAAACAAAATTGTCTTGGGAATATGCCTAGGCGCACAATTAATAGCTGAAGTGCTCGGGGCAGAAATTTCAAAAAACAGCGACAAGGAAATCGGTTGGTTTCCCATCCGCGTACAGGACCAGGCCAAAGATACAAGATTAGGGGCGAGTCTCCCTGCTGAATTTGACGCCTTTCACTGGCATGGTGACACATTTGCGATCCCAGACAATGCCACACTATTTGCATCCAGCAGCGCCTGTAAAAATCAGGCGTTTATGATAGAAAATAGAGTTCTGGGACTACAGTTTCACCTGGAAACAACGCAGGAATCTGCGCGAAGCTTAATCAATCACTGTGGCAATGAACTGGATAATCGCCCGTATATACAATCTGCAGAAGTAATACTTTCACGACCCGAACGGTTTGAGCGGATCAATAAAATAATGGATTCCATTTTGAGCTATATGGAAAAACCATTAACCCAATAAACGGACTCAGTATCACTTACTTCAAAATCTCCCAAAGTTAGGCGCCAGGCGTGTCACAACTTACCTGACAGACATGCCATCGGCACCGAGCTCATCATCAGTCATTAAGCCGCCGGGCTTAATCCATCGTGCCATGGTCGTGAATAACTCGTCTTTAGTGAAGGGCTTGGCGATATGATCGTTCATCCCTGCATCCAATACTTTCTTGCGATCACCGGCCATCACATTGGCCGTCATCGCCAACACTGGCAACCCCTGGTATTTCGCCTGCTTACGTATCTCCTTAGTGGCAACATAACCATCCATTATGGGCATCTGGCAGTCCATGAGCACGCCATCAAAATCCTGCGTTTCTAGAATCTCAAGTGCCTGCTGACCATTTTCAGCCAGTGTCGGCACAAGCCCATTACTGCTTAATACATGCAACGCCAATACTTGATTTAGCTTGTTGTCTTCCGCCAACAAAATTCTGGCACCACGCAGCCGGTCTATGGCTTGATCCATCGCGGAAAACAGACTTTCTTTATGATAAATAGAGTCGTTTATTCTCTCCTGAAGCCTGAAAATAACCGTAAAGTGGAAGGTACTACCTTCTCCCAACGTGCTTTCTACCCATATCCTTCCGCCCATCATCTCAACTAAACGCTTGGAGATGGTCAGCCCTAATCCCGTACCACCATATTTTCGTGTGGTAGAACTATCGGCTTGACTAAATGCTTGAAACAAATTGTTCTTTTGTTCAGGAGTCATACCAATACCGGTATCCCGAACACTGAAGTGCAGCTTGACCTGGTTTTCCGTTTGGTCGAGCTGCTCCACTGCAACCACAATTTCCCCAGACGAGGTAAACTTGACGGCATTGTTGCCCAGGTTGATCAGAATCTGTCTTAACCGTAACGGGTCACCCACCAGCTCAGTGGGAAGTTCTCGCGTCCAATCAAATAGAAGTACCACCCCCGAATCTTCAGTCTTTAAGCTCAGCAAATTGGCCACGTCACCAAATACATCTTCCAGTCGAAAATCGACGGTTTCCATGTCCAGTTGGCCCGCTTCAATTTTGGAGAAGTCCAGAATATCGTTAATAATTCCCAGCAGAGATTCTGCGGAACGATTTACGTTCGAAATATAGCTGCGCTGACTGCCACTAAGCTCTGTATCCAGCGCGAGTTCAGACAGTCCTAAAATGGCATTCATGGGGGTGCGTATTTCATGGCTCATATTCGCTAGAAACTCGCTCTTGGCTTGAGTGGCCGCTTCAGCAGCTTCCTTAGCTACTGCCAACTCTTTCTCGTGTTTTTCTCTCTCGGTAAAATCCACCCACATGGAGAGACCCAGATCTCCAATCTGAATGGTATGTACCCTCAAGATTTTCACCTCTCCTGACTTGGCTGTAACACTCAATAGCATGGGTTCAATCGCCGCCCCCGCCTTGGCTGACGCCTTAATGCTACTGGCCCATGTCGCTTTTAATTTTTCACGGTATTCGAGGTCAGGGTAAAATGTCTCCCAATGCGCCTCAACCGTGGGAATATCATTAATGGTATAACCTAGCAGATCAACAAAAGCATGATTAACATGCAAAACGTTGCCCTCAGTATCTATTTGCGAAGCAGGTATGGGCAACTCTTCGATTAACCGAACTAATTCCTCATGTTTTTTTGATAGTTCGAGCTCCGCATTTTTCTGCTCAGTGATATCCTGAACAACACCATGCACATTGGTAACATTGCCGCTTTCATCCCGAATAACCTTCCCAATAGCTCTCACCCACAATATTTCACCATCAGAAGGCCTTGTATATTGATAGGTCACATCAAGTTTTGCACTGGGGTCTTCAAGAGACAATCTAAACTCAGCTAACGCTCTTTCACCCAACACCTTATTGGTGCGGGTAACATTTTCTGTCCAGTGATTAACCGTTATAAAATTACCCGCCTCTGAGGAAGGTTCACCAATTAAATCTAACGTACTTGGCGTTGCATAAAAACGATCTTGATTGACAGAGAAGTCCATCCACCATGACCCCATATGGGAGAGTCTCATGGCCATTTCAGATGAAAAATAAGCTTGTTCAAGCTCGATTCCCTGTTGCTTATGATCAGTAATATCGGTAATCGCACCAGCGGCCCGGTATGACTGACCGTGCTCATCACGTAGAGATTTGCACCGTGCATTAAACCACCGCCACCGGCCCTGCTTTGTTAACAGGCGGAACTCCACGTTATAAGGAGCTCCCGAATAAAGATGCAAGTCAAATGCCTTCAAGGTCGCTTCACGGTCGTCGGGATGAATGCCATTGCTCCAGGATTCCCAGGCGTTTGGATAATCATTTTCATTTTCATAACCCAACAACTGGCGATAGGGCTCTGAAAACCAAAATTGCCTGCCAATCACATCGACATCCCACAAACCATCACCACTGCCAGCTGTAGTCAGAGCAAATCGTTCTTCACTTTCCTGTAAAGCCTCCTCAGCCAGTTTCTGCTCTGTGATATCGGAGATAGAACCGGCAACACGATAGGACTTACCAAGGTCATTCCGCAAAGACTCACCTCGCGCAATAAACCATTTCCACTCCCCTTGTTTGGTGAGTAGCCGGTAGGAGACGTCGTAGGGTGTGCCATTTTCCAGATGTGAATTAAATGCCGCTAAAGTAGACTCCCGGTCATCGGGGTGAAGGCCTTCACTCCACGACTCCAGGGTGTTCGGATAATCGTCTTCATCCTCATAACCCAATAATTGACGAAAACGATCCGAATACCAAAAATCTTGACCTGGAACGTCAAAATCCCATAAACCATTACCACTACCAGACGTGGTTAATATAAAGCGTTGCTCGCTTTCGAAAATAGATTTTTCCCTTTTTTTGAGACTAAGTATTTCCTTGGTTAACAGCTGCCGGCATTTCGACTCACCGCGAATATATAATGCCAATAAAAAGGATAATAAAAGGATACCGAACAACAACGCAAAAGCGCCCAAACCCTGATCAGGTATGAGCCCAATAGACACAAGCAATAATACAAAGACTATGGAATAAATCAGGTTGATCAGGCGGTTTGGGTTAAAACCTGATTTTTGTTGTTGCACACTTGCCATCATAGACACTCAACTAAGACAAAATGGCCATCCTTGCCTTACACATATGGTTAATTTTTTACGTACAGCGCACGTATTTCATAGTTATGACGTGACTGGTGTTCACAGAGTAAGTCTCAGAATATTGATGAGCAGTATGACCATTATTTGCTGAGAGCAAAGCCCCTCGAGGAATCCCCTCATAACCACACCCTCTATTGATACTGAACACATAGCAGCGTGGCGCAAAAAGTAATCCTAATCGGACAGAGATTTTAATTTGTTTGGTTCAGCATAACCACTGTTTGACAGGCTATTCCTTCCCTTCGCCCCTCAAA
>DFBC01000036.1 GCA_002367235.1 Cellvibrionales bacterium UBA3090 | reverse complement strand
CAGATGATGGATGCTGAAGATATTGATGCCGCGCCTGTTTTGGATGTCGGTCTGCTAGACCGCCAAGCGGCGGGAGATGAAAAGTCGCCTGTAACAAATAACGAGTAAAAGAGACTGGTATATAGTGCTTTTGCGGTTCTTGGTAATTAAATTTTTCCTCTTCTTTCATTCATTTATACTCCGTGCCGCATCTAATATTCGATCAGCGTAGCCTGTATCACTGCCAACACAGTTAGCCTTTGGGGCCCGCAGGCTTTCTGAATTGTTATTTCATAACCAAGCTCAGTAGTTCAAAGCTCGTCAAAATTAGCATGGCGCATTACCTGAGAGCGATCAAAATAGAACGCTCATGTTAATTGGCGAGTGAAAGATAAGGTTAGCGACGGCAGGGAGTTGTGTCGCCGACAGATAGGGTGGGAGTGCGCTGGTCGTTGTGCGGTCTCTCCGTGATATCCTGAGCGAAGCGGTCTTAGACGTTGGCTGGGTAACTGACGATCCCCTGAAAAACACTGCTACCGGTGCTATCAAATAAAAAGGGCCTGTAAAAACAGGCCCTTATACGAATATTGTTTGCTATTACAGTCTAAAAAATCAAAATGGAATATCGTCATCAAAACTATCAAAGCCAGCGTCTGGCGCTGATGCTGCTGGGCTAGATGGCGTCGGTTGTTGATTCGGCTGTGATTGGGGCGAGTTCTGCTGCATGGGGGCAGGGTTGTCATAACCTGCTGAGCCTCCACGACTGTCCAGCATCTGCATTTCACTGGCTACGATCTCGGTGGTATATCGGTCTTGGCCATCTTGGCCTTGCCACTTACGGGTACGTAGCGAGCCCTCTACGTAGACCTTGGAGCCTTTCTTCAAGTATTCGCTGGCGATCTCAGCCAGGCGGTTAAAAAATACCACGCGGTGCCATTCGGTGCGCTCTTGTTGTTGGCCCGTTTGCTTGTCTTTCCAGCTTTCACTGGTCGCTATGGTGATATTCGTGACCGCGTTACCACTGGGCATGAATTTGGCCTCTGGGTCTTTTCCCAAATTGCCGACTAAAATAACTTTGTTAATACCCCGAGCCATACCTTGCCCCAACTTGAAATTTGTTTATTAAGCCCGCAAGTTTACCTTGGAACATCGAGGCTGTCATCGGCGGGATGCAGTGGGGCTGATTATCATTCTTGTGGTTCTTTGTTGCTTTGTATGTGCAGGGGTTAGATACAGAAGGATGCAAAAGCCTTGTTCCTAGCTATTATCCCTAACGCTGGGTCGCTCCGAGACGAGGGTATGCCAGCGCTTTAAATTTACATGGGTGTCAGGGGCCGTGACGTTGGCCCACTGGGCAAAATCGACGGTGACGAGTGCGGTGATATCGGCGACAGAAAACGCACTGCCAGCAATATATTTGTGCTCAGCTAAATGCTGTTCCATGTCACCATAGAAATTCATAATCCGCTGGCGGCCTCGATCGACCAGCTCGGGAATCTTCTCATAGTTATGTGGGCCAACTAGTGCGCGCCCCTCAAACCAGTCGGGGCCATTTCGGAACAGGTCGGCAACGGCCTGAAAGCCATTGGTAAAACAAATTTGGTTCCACATTTCAATGATACCAATTTCTTCAGGGGTGGATCCGTATAAGGGCGGCTCAGGATGAATGGCTTCGAGATAGCGACAAACAGCATTGAGTTGCGAGATGCAGGTGCCGTTATCTAATTCCAGCGTGGGGACATCGCAGTTGGGACTTTTTGCTCTAAATTCAGGCTCCAACTGTTCCCCTTTCAGTAGATCTACCTGAACACGGGGGATATCGATGCCTTTTTCAGCCATAAAAATATTTAGGCGGCGTGGGTTGGGTACACCGGGGTAGTCGTAGAGTTTCATGAGATCTCCCAAATGATGGTGGTTGTATTGTAAGAAGTCTTGGGGAGTATGCCGGTAAATGCGTATCAAAGGCACCTGTGCCCCATCGATTTATGAATACATGGATGGTAGGTGGGCTGCGAGTTTTAGTAAAATGAGCATTTATGTCTGGTGAAAAAAAGGGAGAGCCAATGGCTCTCCCTAATGATATTTTTCAATGTCTGAATAATGATTAGCCGCTATTCATAACGTTGAAATGTTAGTGTCGCATTCGTGCCGCCAAACCCAAAACTGTTAGACATGATGCGATTCAGTTTGGCGTTATCAACACGCTTGGCCACAATCGGTAGGTCGGCTGCCTCTGGGTCGATTGTCTCGAGATTTGCCGATGCGCAGATAAAATCATTTTCCATCATCAGCAGGCAGTAGATGGCTTCCTGAACACCCGCTGCTCCCAAACCATGGCCGGAGAGGGATTTAGTAGAGCTAATGGGTGGAGCGTCATTACCGAAAACATCTTTAATTGCTTTCAGTTCTGCTAGGTCGCCTACGGGTGTACTCGTGCCGTGAGTATTGATGTAATCAATACTGCCATCCGTAGTTTCCATGGCCATTTTCATACAGCGAGCAGCACCTTCACCAGAGGGGGCTACCATGTCGTAACCATCTGAGGTGGCGCCGTAACCGACGATTTCAGCATAAATAGTCGCACCGCGAGCCAGTGCATGGTCCAGGTCTTCTACGACTAGACAGCCAGCGCCAACGCCGGGGACGAATCCGTCGCGGTCTGCATCATAGGCGCGGGAGGCTTTCTCGGGTGTATCGTTATACTTGCTGGACAGGGCGCCCATAGCATCAAACATACCTGCCATTGAC
>DFBC01000157.1 GCA_002367235.1 Cellvibrionales bacterium UBA3090 | reverse complement strand
GAGCCATACCGCTGTTGGTAGTCTGCTCGCGTTATGGATTATCGGCTACGGCGCAGTCCAATCCATAGCGCCGAAACTAACCCAGCTGGGCCACAGTTTGAGCCCTAATAATGGTCCCGATGGCAGAACAGCATTGCACTGGATACTGCCCCTTTGTCTCATCCCCGCGGTAATAGCCGCGGCTCTTCACTACCCAGTGGCTGAACCGGCAACGATTTTACTCTTTGGACTAGGCATTTACGGCATATTCTTTGCCATTAACTCCTCCCTCCACTCCTATCTAATTGTTGCCTATGCACAGCGTGACGGGGTATCTATCGATGTTGGGTTTTACTACATGGCTAATGCCGGTGGGCGTCTGATTGGCTCATTATTGTCAGGGCTAATCTATCAGTGGCAAGGCTTGGAGGCATGTATGTTATTCGCATCTGGGTTTATCGTTATGGCCAGCCTATTATCAATGCAAATTGCGCGACATACCCATCACTATCAACACGAGTAAAACTCAGGAGCCTCTGTTTAAGGCAGCGCGGATTCAAATCCGAAGTGCATCACAGTTTAAGCTGCTAGCGCAGCCCTGTGGTTGGCCAAGAATAACACCTTATTCGCAGTTTTCTTCACCTGCCAGTGCTACTCTATAAGCCCAACTGGCACCGTAAGTTACACAACCGAGCGTTACACAGAGTAACCCTAAGCAGTAAATAGCATTGATAAACAGGGAATATTCATGAAAAGTATAACAACACCTCTCTCTACTGATTATAGAATCAATAGCCTGCTAATAGGTCAACAATGGGGGCCACTTTTTGGTGAGCATATTACCTTAAGCTACAGTATCCCTCAGGGGAACACATACTGGGTAGAGGATTACGCCGGTAATGAGCCCTCGAACTGGAGTGCGCTCAATAGTTCACAAATCAATGCTTTCCGCCTAACCTTAAACGCCTGGGCCGAAGTAGCTGACATAACTTTCATTGAAGTCGATGATGGACCCACCTACGGTGATATTCGTATTGCCTTCAGCCAGGTTGTCTCCGACAACCCTACCGCTGCCGGTTGGGCTTATATCCCAGGTGAACCTGACGAATCAGGTGATATATGGCTAGATCGCTTTGCCGGAGGTACCTACCAACCCACTTCTTTTGGCTATACCACCGTGCTCCATGAGCTCGGCCATGCCCTTGGTTTAGCTCACCCCTTTGAAAGCAAAGACAACAACGATAGTCTTTTAGTCGGTGTCGAAAATACCTCTCAATACAGCATCATGAGTAATAATGATTTCGACGGCGTAGGCAGTACTTTCACCACGACGGGGCCCAATTCCTATAACTGGCACCCGGTACAGCCTACAACGCCAATGTTATACGATCTGCTGGCCATACAATATTTATACGGAGCCAATCTCACTACACGAACTGGCGACGACACCTATGTTTTCAGTAATAGCCGAGCAGAATTACAAACGATCTGGGATGCTGGCGGCACCGACACCTTCGATCTTTCCAACCAAAATACGGACCTGAGAGTTGACCTCAATGACGGTAGGTTTAGCTCGATTGGTATTAAGGAAACCTGGGACGACAACCTTGGCATTGTGGTTTCAGCCGCGAACGATAATATCGCTATTGCCTACGACGCTATTATTGAAAATGTCATTGGCGGCACGGGCGACGACATACTAACCGGGAACCAGTTTAACAATCAGCTTAAGGGCGGGCTGGGCAGCAATATTTTAATCGGCGGCCAGGGTATTGATACCGCTATTTACGATGGCAGTTTTTCCGATTATTTAGTTGCCAACAAGGGCCCTAGCCAGCTCGCTGTAAGCACACCAGCTACGGGTGAAAATGATACTTTAAGTGAAGTTGAGTGGCTGCAATTTAATGATCAACTCGTCGCTACCACCCAGTACACCGAAAATGCCCCCCAAAATCCCGATGAGGTCGTATTAAACCCTCAAGAAGGCAATGAAAATCATATCAACTATTTTTTATTATCTCTTCCGGAAACCCTCAACATTGACGCCACCGTTAATTATAGGACCCTTGATGGCAGTGCAATTGCAGGAGAGGACTATATAGCCTCAAGCGGTCTCGCCCTTATCGAAGCCGGTAAAACTAGTGCTCTTATTGGTGTCGAAATAATTGCGGATAACATTCAAGAGGGTGACGAGACATTTTTTCTTGAGGTGAGTAATCCCGTCGGCGGGCAGTTTCCCGAACATGAGATAGTACTCACTGCCATGCGGACTATTATCAATGATGACTTTATCTAAATAACGCCAATAAAAGCATTCTATGCGCCTTATCAATAAAACAGTAAAGGTGTTATTCAACCAAACCCTTCAACAACACACCCGCACCGTAGGCCAATACAGCAGCAATACCGCCGATACCAATAGTTTCAACAGCGCCAATCAGTCGAGACTGATTAACAAAGCGGGCTTTCACCGCACCCACCCATAGAAAAGCTGCCGCCGTTAAAGCCGAGCTCCAGAAAAAAGCACTCACCACAGCGCCGGAACTTATCCAATTGAGAAGATAGGGTATTAGAGGAATCAGCCCGACCAGGGAGAAAGCAACAAAGGTTGCTAAGCCCGCTTTACCAGGGTGATGATCTTGCAGCGTCATCCCGTGTTCTTCCAGCAGCATGGTGTCGATCCAGCGCTCATGATCCGCTGTAATGACATCAACGACCTGATCGAGCAGCTCACCCTCGAAACCCTTTAAGGCATAAATTTGCCGCACCTCTTCCCGTTCGCCTTCCGGCCACATGTGAATTTCGTCCTGCTCTCGCTTGCGGGTCTCGGCACGAAACTGGTTCTCAGCCCGCGTACCTAGGTAATTACTAACGGCCATGCTAAAACCGTCGGCTAGTAAGTTCGCAAAACCCAAAATAATAATCACACCAGCCGACATGCCCGCACCCGCCACACCCGCTACAACAGCAAAGGTAGTTACCGCACCATCGATAGCACCGTAGACAAAATCTTTGAGATAAACGGAGCTGGGACCATCCTGCAAACGACTAGCAATCTTCTCAGGCGTGTGAATGGCCTGATAAGTTTCTTTATTTTCGTGTTTGATCTGACTCATATTACAATCTCACTCTCCAACTACAAGGCACTTCATTGTTGTGAACAGACAGAAGTATTTTAACCCAGACTATAGATCATCTATCTCAAGCGCTCTTGCCACCTGCCACCGTGTTCAAGCGTGCAGGCCTCTTCGGTATCAAAACTAACTTGCCGCGCCATATCCTTAAGCGTGATACCGACAGCACTTAATTTTTCACGAATTACACTGCGTAAAAAACCATCTTGTTGAGTAAGCAATGCACTGGCTAACTCACTCTTCGTATCAAATATACAAACCACCGACAGGGAGTCGGGAAAGCGGCTATAACTAGCTTTGTGAGTCAGCCACTTAAAGCCAGGCACTTCATCAAGGGCAATATCACAGGCCTCAGTGAGAGCTGCCCTAATCGCCTTTTCATATTTCTTATCCGTTTTTTTCACACTACTTTGACCGGGAAGACTGAAAACGGAAGAACAGGAATAGAAAGAACTGAATTTATCATTTGCTAACAACGTATTTGAGTATTTCAACCACTTGCTCGGGTGTTGTCGCCCACGCCATTGCTGAGGCATCGACCTCTTTGAGGGCGTGAATCACAGTCTCATCGTGCAAGGTAATGTAAGGTGTACCCAAGGCCGCACAATAGCCCGCATCAAAAGCCGCATTCCACTGTTTATACTTATCACCGAAACGCACAATAGCCAGATCACAGCTTTCAATCAGGTTCTTTGTTCTTATGGCGTTTACTTTTGCGGATTTGTGGTCACGCCAAAAGCCGCTTTCCTCCTCACCCAACAGATCACCGGCACTGTCGCTAGCCTGATGATCGGTAACGGCAGAGGTGAATTCAACAGGCAGGTTATGGGCCTCACAACCTGCTTTTAGTTGTTGGCGCCAGTCGGTGTGTATTTCGCCGGAGAGATAGATATTCCAGATCATATTTTTTCCTTCGTAACGTGACAGGTAGGATTACTGCAACACAATCATTTCAAGGCAAACGCCGATTAATTTCCAAACTCAACGGCTCCGCCATTTTCTCGGTATTCAATGGCCCCAGGCGCCCCTCAAGATCACCGCTGCTCGATTGTCGATTACCCGACATAGCAATGCGCGCCACAGCTTCAATC
>DFBC01000076.1 GCA_002367235.1 Cellvibrionales bacterium UBA3090 | reverse complement strand
CACGAATTAACTTGAGTTTGACTGGATCACCTACCTGTTTGATACCAATCTGACTCCGGAGCTGTCCTGTCGAACTGGTTTTTCTTCCATCCACAGCGACAATAATATCTCCTACTTCCAATCCTGATTTTTCAGCAGAAGAACCCTCGCTGACAGCCGTTACCAAAACCCCCTGCTGTCCATTTTTCAGGTCGAATGCCTCTCTTAGTTCAGACGATATATCCTGAATGCCAATACCGAGCTGACCACGACGAACCTCACCGTGGGCCACAATTTGCTCCATACTGGCTCTGGCCATGTTGACCGGAATGGCGAAACCTATACCAACATTACCTCCAGCAGGGGCAATAATCGCAGTATTAATACCAATTAGCTCTCCATCCAAACTCACTAAGGCACCGCCTGAATTACCGGGGTTAATGGAAGCATCCGTTTGAATAAAATTCTCATAACCTTCTATGCCAAGTCCCGATCGACCCAAGGCACTCACCACACCAGTGGTTACTGTCTGCCCAAGGCCAAAAGGATTACCTATGGCAACAACAAAATCACCAACTTCTAAGTTGTTTGAATTACCTAAAGGAACCTCGGATAGGTTTTTAGCATCGATTTTAAGAATAGCAATGTCCAACTCCACATCTGAACCCATTACTTCTGCAGAAAAAGAGCGGCCATCAACCAGCGATACCTGAACCTCATCAGCACCGCCTATAACATGTGCATTCGTCATCACGATGCCATCTTGAGCATTGATAATCACACCTGAACCGGCACTTTGTTGACGCCTTTTGGGTGCCTGCTTTGGCATTTGTTGCTGATCTGGAATATTAAAGAAACGCCTGAAAAAAGGGTCATTTAACAGGGGGTTTTGGGCTTGCAGTGTTGAAAAGGTAGCGATGTTCACCACTGCCGGGTTGACCTCTTTTAACATGGGAGATAAAGAGGGTAATTTATTGCCAGCTGCATCCGAAAGCGGCAAAGCTGCCTGCGCAACCACCGTAAAACAAAGCATGGAAACCACAAACAACCATTGACGAACCTGCTGCATAGTAACTACTCCTAATATGACTGATTTATCACTTGGCTTGGCTAACCTAATAACACTGAAAAAACCTACCGTCGGTACAGATCACGCTATAACCAAGCTTCACTGAGACCCATGTCTGCAAAAAAAATTCCGACAATCACTTTTAAAAAAACCCTGTTTTTCTGCTGGAAAAGCAGCATTCGATTTGACCGATCACAAATAGGCCCGCAAATGACCCAAGGTCACCCTCCCACAATTATCCTCTTGCGAATGCGTGTTTAACGAACCACCAAAACGGAGATTGGAGCAAACAACGACACTTGGTGACTTAACGTACCCAACCCCTGCTCCTCTTTATTAAACGTCCGAGATGTCATCACGATCAAGTCAATGTCATTTGCTAAAGAGAACCGAATTATTTCCTGCGCCCTTTTACCCACCAAGATAGTCTTTTCGATGGGAACATCATTAAACTCAGCCTGAAATCGATGCTGCCAGTCCGTTAATTTTTGATTGGCATTTTCTGCCAACTTGAGATAAAAATTTTCTATTTCGGCATCGGGGTCACCCCCCATTTTTTCGACAACGTGCAGCAAGTGAACCTTGCCACTATTTTGTGAAGCCATTGACAGGGCCGTCTGGATGGACAGCTCACTCTTATCTGCTAAGTCTGTAGGAACTAAGATATTTTTATACATCGTCACAGCCTTTAAAATGTATACCTAGAACACAAATTATCCGACCAACCCTAAAAGAATAGACACTCAGTGCACAGCCTTCAATACCATCTAAAATATAAATGATTATATTTTAGATGGCTGGTTTCACCCCCAGCACCCAGCTCTCTCGCTAACAAGCTATGATGTAAGGCGACACTCAGCACTATCTAGCAATATATCACTACAACAAGGGCACCAATCATGAAAGCCGTCGTACTAACAACACTTGGAGGTCCGGAGAACCTCCAGATTCAAGAGGTGGACACACCATCGCCCCGCCCCGGTGAAGTTAGAGTCAAACTGCTGGCATCCGCACTTAACCGCAGAGATTACTGGATTACCAAAGGCCAATACCCAGACATACAGCTACCCTGCATTGCTGGCTCAGACGGGGCTGGCGTTATTGATATGGTTGGTCAAGGCGTAGACGCCTATAAGATCGGTCAAGAGGTTGTCATATACCCTGCTCGATCATGGGGAGAAAACCAAGACTCCTATGGCCCCGACTTTCGCGTTCTTGGTATGCCTGATCAAGGTACCTTTGCTGAATATATCTGTGTTCCCAACAATGATGTTCTCCCCAAACCCAGCTATCTAAGCTGGGAACAAGCAGCAGCAGTTCCTTTGGCCGGTCTCACCGCCTGGCGGGCAGTAGTCACACAGGCAAATGTAAAGCCTGGGGACAAAGTCTTAATTACAGGTGCTGGCAGCGGGGTCTCCACATTCGCCATTCTCTGGAGTGTAAGCCTGGGAGCGGATGTTTATGTCAGCACTAGTAGTAAGACCAAACTGGAAGCGGCTATCGCTTTAGGAGCCATTGCGGGAGAAAATTACAAGGAACCTGACTGCTACAAAAAACTGAAGCAGCTATCGGGTGGTTTTAACGCCGTCATTGATAGTGCGGGAGGCAACGCACTCAATAATATTTTGGACACGCTATTGCCCGCGGGCCGATTTGTTTTTTTTGGCTCCACGCTTGGAAACCCAGACAAGGGACTACCACTGGCCAAGTTGTTTTTCCGCCATATCCGTATTCAGGGCACTACCATGGGCAGTAACGCTGAATTTAAAGCAATGCTGCATTTTTTGAGTGAGAACAAAATCATACCCGTAATCGACCGAGTGCTTCCCTTGGACCAAGCCGCTGAGGCACACAGACTGATGGAAAACTTTGGCCATACCGGAAAAATCGTCCTAAAAATCGATTCATCGAATAACGTTGAGAAAACCCCATAAAACAGACCGCTGGCGTTGCCTACGATTACGCATACAAATTCATTGTTGTCATCACACTGATTTCTCTATCCATTTCAAAGGCAGTAACATACATCTGATAAAGATTAGGAATCAGTACCCATGAGCTCTTCCCGAGGACAATTTTCATCTAAAACCGGTTTTATACTGGCGGCCTCGGGTTCAGCCGTTGGCCTGGGCAATATATGGGGATTTCCCACCAATGCGGCCGAAAATGGCGGCGGAGCCTTTGTCTTAATTTATTTTGTGCTCGCTTTTTTTCTGGCCTACCCGGCACTAATGGCCGAACTTATTATTGGTCGCCACACCAAATCCAATATGGTCAGTGCGCTGCAACAAATTTCAACGGGAAAAAAGGCAAAAAGGATCGGCAAATATACCGGTTTGTATGGCGTAATCATCGCCACACTCATTCTCAGTTTTTACAGCATTATTGCCGGATGGATGCTGGCATTCCTGCTAGAGCCTCTATTAACAATAACAGGGTTCCCAGAAATTTCTGCCTGGCTGACAGCGTTCGGCAATACCCGCAACATCATCTTCTCAGCCGTATTTATGCTGCTTACTACAGCGGTCGTTAGTGCCGGGGTTGAGGAAGGCATTGAAAAATGGTCCTGTCGATTAATGCCATCAATGCTGCTACTTATGGCCTGTTTAATTGCCTACGTCATGTTTCAAGAGGGCGCGATAGCCGGTCTTAAGGTCTACCTATTACCCGACTTCCGCCAAATTGGCGACCCACAATTGATTGCTAGCGCTATGGGGCAGGCATTCTTTTCCCTATCGCTGGGTGTTGGCACTATGCTGATTTATGGATCTTACTTGAGGCCAGACGAAAATCTTCCAACAATGGGAGCCATAGTCACTCTCGTCGATTCATCCATTGCCTTTCTAGCAGGGTTGTTAGTGTTGCCAGCGCTGTTTGTTGCCCAGGAGAATGGGGTCACAATTTATAATGCAGCGGGCAATCTGATCGCAGGGCCAGACTTAATTTTCCAAACACTACCCGCCCTATTTCACGATATGGGGACTATTGGCATTCCAGTAGGTCTTGTTTTCTTTTCTCTAATGACCATTGCAGCCCTAACCTCTTCAATCTCCATGCTGGAAGTACCAGTGTCCTATACCATTGAAAACCATGGAGCGAGCCGCTCTTTAGCCACTTGGTTGATAGGCGTCATTATTTTTTCATCCAGTACGCTCATCGCCTTAAATTTTGATGCACTATTCACGGTTGTTGTCACGCTCACCACGGAATACAGTCAGCCGCTGCTCGGGCTAATGCTATGTATTTTTGCGACATGGGTCTGGCACCGGGATATGATCCTAACCGAGATTCGTAGTGGTCACCCTCAGGTGGAACAATCTCTATTTTGGAAAATTTGGCCCGGCTATGTTCGATATTGCTGCCCCGCCCTGATCATCCTGATGTTTATCCAAAATGTAGTCGGTTAATTAAATCCGCTAAAAGGTTCCCCTGTAATGTCCACCATCCAGCAGTATATTCTGGCCTGTAATATAGGCCGCCTGCTGGCTGCACAAAAAGGCACAGGTAGCCCCAAACTCCTCAATATTTCCCAGCCTTCCCGCTGGTATTGAATCAATATACTGGGCCGGGGACATCTTCAAACGTTTAGCAATCATTCCTGAGGCACCATGACCACGCTCCGTATTAAATAAGCCGGGTAACAAGTTATTGATAGTCACATTATGGCGCGCCGGATCACGTGCAATGCCCGACACAAATCCAGTGAGTCCCGACCGAGCACCATTAGACAAACCAAGCTCATCGATTGGCTGCTTAACAGCAGCACTTGTGATATTAATAATCCGGCCAAAGCCTCGGTCAATCATGCCATCCAATGTGCGTCGAATCATGTCTATAGGTGTGTACATATTGCTATTGACGGCCTCAAACCAATGCTCTTGATGCCATGCTCTGAAATCACCAGGCGGAGGGCCTCCTGCATTATTAACCAGAATATCTGGTGCTGGACAAGCTTCTAGAGCAGTACATCGCCCCTCTTCAGTAGTGATATCCCCAACGACCAACCCTACAATGCTTCCGGTTTTGACTCGGATTTCCTCTGCAGCTTTTTCAAGCACCTCCTCATTTCTAGCCGTTATGGTGACACTGACCCCTTCGGCAGCTAACGACATGGCACAGCCTTTGCCCAACCCCTTACTTGCCGCACACACAAGTGCCTTTTTACCCGCGAGCCCTAAATCCATAAGCCACCCCACAAGAGTTAATTCACAAAAAAGAGGGAGGCTACCATGAAAGGAAATAAAAAATGACTCAAGACAGCCTCTAATTACACGAAAGAGGCCAAATTTAACGATTCAAATTAGACTATAGCCAGCGAGAGTTTTTGGAGAACTGACTGCGCAAAAATTCCATTTGATCCCCAAGAATGCGGCGCGAATTTATTAGCGCCAAATACTCAGCATTATTTGGGCGATAAGGCAACGCAACCAACTCCATGCCACTTTCTTCGAGTAAATAATTAGCCTTATGCTGATTACAGCGTCGGCAGGATGACACTACATTCTCCCATTTATCCTCACCGCCCCGGGAAGTGGGCACAATGTGATCTCGTGTTAATTGACTAGAAACAAACTGTTTCGCGCAATACATACACAAATAACTGTCTCTCGCAAATAGTGCGGGATTGCTTAGAGGGTAGTTCCTGCGAGGCCTGGCAAGATGTTCGCCGCCGCAAGCGATAATACTGGGCAACATAATCTGTGACTGAACACCCGAATCTCTTGAGTAGCCCCCCTTAACCTTTTTCACTACATCGCCCAACGTCCAGACAACCATCTCTCTCGCAAACAGGCATACAGCCTCCTGCCAATTCAACCACTCAATGGGCTGACCCGCCATATTAAGTCGCAAGATTCTAGGTTGCATCAACACATACCTTTGCCTAAACACATACTGCTTTGACAACACCAAAACCAAGAACATCGGCTCTGGGAATAGTTAACTTCAAATCTACAACCCCCAAAAAGCAAAAACCCCACCAACCAAAGTTGACGGGGTTCGATATAAGCGAGGGTTGAAAAGCCACTCCGCTACACAACACTGATGACGGAAATACGCAGAACAATAGCTCACCATTTGGTGTATAGCGTAATTATTGAAGGCCGACCCTCCCTCGGGGAGCACTTACTGTCATCATAGCTCGGAGAAAACTACTGTCAACTTGGGAAATACAGATAAAACAAAGCCCTGATACATCTCTGTACCAGGGCTTAAAGCAGTATAGGAATTGCTATTCCATCATGGAATATAAATCACCAAATATCCGTATTGTTCCATGGTGTTACACATCCGTGTGCAGCAGCATCCTTGCAAGACATACTATCTCCTTTTTGAGCCACAGAAGCCATTGGGGTATTTCTGCTTTTACTGTAAGAGATATCCTACAAAATTGATGTTTTGGAGAAAAAAGAGGGCTCCTTGAAAATTGACCCACCCCTACAGCTCAGTTAGTGTTGCACCTTGATTTCTGGAGGGGATACTGTGGCAACACGCAAAAAGTCCATCGATTTTGAAAAGAAGCTGAATCAACTGGAAGTACTCGTTGGCGAGATGGAAAAAGGTTCGCTAAGTTTAGAGGATTCACTCAAGGCATTTGAAGATGGTATTAAAATTACCCGCGAATGCCAGCAGGCACTCAAAGATGCCGAACAAAAAGTTGAAATACTAACCGGTGATTCGTCTCAACCAACTAATTTTGAGGCTGAGAGCTAATCATCATGG
Source organism: Cellvibrionales bacterium UBA3090 (assembly GCA_002367235.1). GTDB lineage: Bacteria > Pseudomonadota > Gammaproteobacteria > Pseudomonadales > Porticoccaceae > Porticoccus. The sequence continues at coordinate 4,574 of DFBC01000076.1, read as the reverse complement.
GAACACCCCCCTTCTCTGAATTTCTCAGCCAGAGTCAACAGCGCGTCGACCGGCAACTCGAAACCTTGCTTCCCATAGTCAGCGGGCCAGCAAGCCAGCTGTTCGCCGCGATTCGATACAGTATTTTTAATGGCGGCAAGCGCGTAAGGCCCGTACTGGCATACGCCGCTGCTCATGCCTTTGGAAATATCAACCAGGACACGGACCGGGTTGCTGCTGCGGTTGAACTTATCCACGCATACTCTCTGATTCACGATGATCTACCCGCAATGGATGATGACGACCTACGACGAGGGAAACCCACATGTCATATTGCTTTCGATGAGGCCACTGCCATTCTTGCCGGCGATGCCTTACAAAGCCTGGCGTTTACCCAGCTTACCGAGCTAAAAAGTGTTCCACCCCAGACAGTCATTCAATCCATCGCAACCTTGGCAAAGGCCGCGGGAGTAGAAGGAATGGTTGCAGGGCAAGCGATTGATATTGCTTCCGTTAACGGCACTCTGACAATAGAACAACTGGAGCATATGCACCGACAAAAAACAGGTGCGATGATTATTGCCAGCATTATTATGGGCGCGCTCTCTTCAGGACAGGCATCCGAACAGCAATTGATGGCGCTGACCTCCTATGGCGATGCCATCGGCCTAGCCTTTCAAGTACAGGACGACATCCTCGATGTTATAGGCAACACATCAATGCTCGGCAAGCAACAGGGGGCAGATCAGGCAATGAATAAGCCAACCTATACCAGTCTCCTGGGCCTGGAAGGAGCAAAAGAAAAAGCTATGCAGTTACATCAGGATGCTATCGATGCAATTTCCCACTTCGACCAGCATGCCGATCATCTCAGAGCAATTGCCGATTATATTATTAACCGCGATTACTAACCTCAGCCCAAATTAACAGAACAATCTGCAAAAGAACCAAGCTTCGGGGTCTACAACTTCATTTTGGTGTAATATTACACCCCTTATTCTGGACTCCACATGCATGGCTAAAACGTTTAAAGATATACCGCTCATTCGCCCGGAAACTCCGTTGCTCGACACGGTCGACAACCCTTTTCATCTCCGCGAGCTCGAAGAAGATCAGCTGCTAGTATTAGCAGATGAACTGCGATCCTACCTGCTCTATACAGTGGGCAAGAGTGGTGGCCATTTTGGTGCTGGACTCGGAACAGTAGAGCTGACTATTGCCCTGCATTATATTTTTAACACCCCCCACGATCGCCTGGTATGGGATGTCGGTCATCAAGCATACCCCCACAAAATTTTGACGGGTCGAAGAGATCAAATGCCTTCGATACGGCAGGCAAATGGGCTGTCTGCTTTTCCAAAGCGCGATGAAAGTGAATACGACACATTTGGTGTTGGACACTCGAGCACCTCTATCAGTGCGGCCCTTGGTATGGCGTTAGGCACAGCCATGACCGGTGAAAAAAACAAGGCCGTCGCTGTAATTGGTGATGGGGCCATGACGGCAGGCTTGGCATTTGAGGCACTCAACCACGCAGCCCACACAGATGCCGACCTCCTGGTCGTTCTGAACGACAACAACATGTCGATCTCACACAATGTTGGCGGGCTAGCCACCTATTTTTCTAAAATATGGTCCAGTCGCTTTTACAACACCATCAGGGAAGGAGGCAAAAAAGTCTTACGATCAGTGCCTTCAGCTGCAAGTTTTGTTCGAAAAACAGAAGAACACCTAAAGGCTATGGTGGCACCAGGAATTGTCTTTGAGGAACTAGGCTTCAATTACATCGGCCCCATCGACGGCCACAATCTACCGCTACTAGTCCAGACACTACGCAATTTAAAATCACTGTCCGGACCAATTTTACTGCATACCATTACGCGAAAAGGTAAAGGATTTGCCCCGGCAGAGGCCGATCCTGTGGGTTATCATGCGCTTAATAAAATCGAGCCGAAGAGCAAACCGAAAGTAGCTGTCTCACAGCCCAATGCTGCGATCAGCAAACCAAAAATTAAATATCAGAAAGTATTCGGAGATTGGCTTTGTGATATGGCAGAGAGAGAACCACGATTGGTGGGTATCACTCCGGCCATGTGTGAGGGGTCGGGCATGGTTGAGTTTTCCCAACGCTTTCCCAACCAATTCCACGATGTTGCTATCGCAGAGCAACACGCCGTCACCCTAGCGGCGGGACTGGCCTGCGAAGGCATAAAACCTGTTGTCGCGATTTATTCCACTTTTTTACAACGCGCCTACGACCAATTGATTCACGATGTCGCATTACAAAACCTTGACGTTTTATTCGGCATTGACCGAGCGGGGCTAGTCGGTGAAGACGGGCCAAGTCACGCCGGAAGTTTTGATCTAACCTACCTGCGCTGCATTCCAAATATGGTGGTGATGACACCATCCAATGAAAATGAAACTCGGCAAATGCTGTATACCGGGTTTATTCATCGCGGCCCAGCCGCTGTTCGTTATCCCAGGGGCACGGGCCCAGGGGTCAGCATCGAGGAAGGCATGAGCGCACTTCCCGTTGGCAAAGGCATCATTTGTAGAGAGGGATCCCGAGTCGCCATCCTTAACTTTGGTACCCTACTCCCTTCAGCTCTGGCTGCAGCTGACAAGCTTAATGCAACCGTGGCAGATATGCGCTTTGTCAAACCACTGGATACAGAACTGATCAATAGACTGGCGACTCAGCATAGCCTGCTAGTAACACTGGAAGAAAATGCCATACAAGGTGGCGCCGGTGCGGGTGTAAGTGAGCATTTGGCATCCATGGGCATAGTGGTGGCCATGTTGCACCTGGGCCTCCCCGATAAATTTATTGACCATGGAAGTCACCAGCAGCAATTAGCTGATGCAGGTTTAGATGCCGCCTCGATTCAACAGGCTATTGAAGCACGACTTGGGAGTCTTGAGTACCCAGATGAGGCCGCATCCTAAATCAGCGTCCAAATCTAATAAGTACAAGACAAATCCCCACGTAGTTACCCTAATTCTTTTTTACCAACTCTACCAAGGTCGACCCCAACTGCCCTGCGCCCCCTAACCCCCAGCCGCCGTCCACCGGAATAACCGTACCCGTGATATAACTGGCCATATCTGAAGCCACAAATAAAGCGGCACTAGCCAAATCCTCAACAACACCCTGCCGTCTCATCGGGACGGACTCAATCACCATTCGCTCAGCATCGGATCCCTGCGGGGCCAATCGTTTCATTCCTTCCGTCCCCTGAATAGGGCCTGGCACCAAAGAGTTTACCCGGATGCCCTCGGGCCCCCACTCCATAGCGGTAGTTCGGGTAATCATATCCACGCCCGCCTTTGCAGCACACACATGGGCTTGCATCTCCATGGGTATAAACGACTGGGGCGCTGAAATATTGATGATATTAGCACCCGGTTTTCTCAGGTATTGATAGCTGTAGCGAAGCACGTTAAAAGTACCCAGCAAATCAATATCTACGACGGCTTTAAACGCATTTGCCGACATTTCATTGGCTGCCGCCGGAAAATTACCCGCGGCACCAGAGACCAGCACATCGATAAGTCCCAGCGCTTCATGGGTTTGGGTGAAGACTTCAGTAAGTCTATCCGTATCGCGCACATCAGCGGAAAAACCGGACGCTCGACCACCATGAGCCCTTAGCTTCTCGATAGCTTTGTCTATTTTGTCCTGAGAGCGCCCCAGTACCGCAAGTGTTGCACCGGCCTTGGCAAAGCCTTCCGCTATACCTAGATTGATACCGCTGGTGCCCCCTGCCACGAATACGACTTTATCGCTAAAATCAAACGGGTACCGAGTCATGCCTTCTCCTGTTTGCTACCTTTACCGACCGAAGTGTCCCAGCGTTATTTTATGCCTAATGATGGGAGAGTGCGTTGTCTATGCTCTTGAGCAACTCGATTAGTTGGGATGACTGAGATGAAGAGCCACTAAAATACTCTTCAGCCATTGGAGCAATATTGCAGTTCTTAGGAAGTGGCGCCGCAGCTGCCACCAACCGCTGCATGCGGGGTAGAAAAATAAACTGGAGCCATTCATAAAAGGCCAGCCTATCTACTGAAAATGGTTGGTCGCTTAAAAAAACATCCGGGGAGGGCGTCGCCTCGGACCATAAATTCATTTCTCTCAGAACATTCTCTACCGCTAAAAGCTGCGAGGCCAGCTCTGTATAAATCTTATCCATCATTCATTAGCCAAGTTCACGACGAAAAGCCGGTAAATCATCCAACAGTTGCTTGCCGTACCGCTTGGTGACTATACGGCGATCCAAGATAGTGACCCGCCCCTCATCGGTTTCAGTGCGAATCAGTCTACCGCAAGCTTGATGCAATCTAAGGGAGGCTTCTGGCAACATCAACTCCATAAACGCATTACCACCCTGCGCCTCCAACCATTCAGAAAGCGTTGAATGAACCGGGTCGTCTGGAACGGCAAATGGAATTTTGGCAATCACCACGTGGCAGCAGTAATTTCCGGGGAAATCCATGCCCTCAGCAAAACTTGCCAGACCAAAAATAACGCTGCCATCACCCGCATCAATTGCAGCCTTGTGACGCCGTACGATTTCCTGGTTGCCCCACTG
>DFBC01000124.1:31957-35490 GCA_002367235.1 Cellvibrionales bacterium UBA3090 | reverse complement strand
ATGCCTTTTGCTGAGGTGATGATATCCGGGATTATGCCGAATTCATCTTCAGAGGCGAACCAGTGGCCCAGACGGCCGAAGCCGGTAACCACTTCGTCAGACACATAAAGCACATCGTATTTTTTACAGATTTCCCAAGTGCCCTGGTGATAACCCTCGGGCGGAATAATGACGCCACCGGCACCCATAATCGGTTCGGCAAAAAAGGCGGCAACCTTGTCGGCCCCGATAGAAAGAATTTTTTCTTCTAATTCGTTAAGTAAAAATTCCAGAAATGCCTGTTGATTCATTCCCGGGTCTGCACGATAAAAATTCGGCGTGGAAATATGGTGAATGGTGTCGGTAATAAAATCGAATTCTGGTGGGTGGTCACCGGGTTTTCCGCCGATAGACATGGCGGCATAAGTAGACCCGTGATAGGAATTTTTACGTGAAATAATATGTTTTTTCTGGTGTTTTCCCCGACAGTTCTGGTAGTACTGAATCAGCCGAAATGCGGTATCTACCGCGGCAGAGCCACTGCATGTGAACATGACGTGGTTGAGGTCACCGGGTGCCAGCTTCGAAACCTTATAGGCCAATTTCACCGCGGGAATATTGGTCATATCGACAAAGGGGTTGGCATAGGCCATGGTGCAGACCTGATCTGCAATGGCTTCAGCCATTTCCTTCCGGCCCAACCCGATATTGGTGCACCACAATCCACCTACGGCATCCAGATAGCGGTTTCCATCACTGTCATAGATGTAGGCGCCATCGGCAGCGGCAATCGGCATGGCACCTTCTTTTCTGAAGATATCAAAGACCTGCCAGGGATGAAGAAGATGTGCCTTATCCTGCTCGTTGAGAATTTTGGTATTAAATTGATTAAAACCGGCTTTGTTGGTGGTCGTCATAAATCACCTGTAGTGTTGTCAGGTAAGCATAGGCTATGACGATAAGATAGAAGCGGTGTATACCCTGTTGGGGGTGTGGCGTGCAGCTAAAGCTATTCAACACCGTTTCCCCTGGCCTGCGACAATTTGTCGCATTCCTATTTCTTAGAGAGTCACTATTATTGCGCTCCTATCGATTCTCTGGGGTTCATCATGCGTCATACCGCTCTTGCAGTATCAGTTGCGGCACTTTATTTTGGTTTGTTTTCGGTTTCTGCCAGTGCCGACACAGCGGTTCAAGCTGACGGTGAAGAGCAGGCTATGCTGATGGAGAGCATCGTGGTCACGGCAACCCGGGAAACCAAAAACAAGTGGGAGCTGGCCGAGTCCGTCAGTGTGTTGAATGAATCTGAAATACAGAAATTGTCTCCCTCTCACCCGGCAGAGGCACTGAACCGCGTAGCGGGGGTGCATATTAATAATCTGGGTGGTGAAGGGCATATGTCGGCTATCCGCCAGCCCATTACCACGTCTGGGGTCTATCTGTTTCTTGAAGACGGGGTGCCCACCCGACCTACCGGTTACTTTAACCACAACGGTCTATACGAAGTAAATATTCCCCAGAGTAGTCGTCTTGAAGTCACAAAAGGACCCGGTTCTGCACTTTATGGAAGTGACGCTATTGGCGGCATCATTAACTCTGTCACCAAGGCCGCGCCAAAAGAAACAGAAATGACGGTGAACTATGAAATGGGTTCGGATGGTTGGGAGCGGGTGTTGGTCAGTGGTGGCATGGCGATTACCGAAGATACCGGCATCAGACTGGATGTGAATACCACCGAGAGTGATGGCTTTCGTGACGAGTCAGAGTATGAACGCTATTCCACTACCTTTCGCTTGGACAGTGCCCTTAGTGATGAATGGACACTAAAGGCTGTGGCATCTTATACGGATGTGGATCAAAGCGGTGTATCCGAGATTGAAGAGGAAGATTACAAGGGGAATGAAGAGCGTAATCTGTTTCACGGTGATATCGGTTTCCGCGAGGTGGAAGCACTGAGATTATCGGCAGAATTTAGCTATCAACCGAATGACGAACAGCTGTTCACCATGACGCCATTCTATCGCGATAACACCATGGAAATGATGCCGAGCTGGATGGTGACATACGATCCTAATATTCGGGATTACCAGTTCCAGTCCTATGGATTGCTACTAAAATACCGCCAGGATTTTCTCGATGGGAATGCCCAGGTCGTTGTGGGCATGGATACGGACTACACGCCTTCCACCTATGAGGAAAATGCTATTTCCGTCACCAAGAATGGCGATATCTATACGGACTACAGCGTAACCGGGTCTCGTCATTATGACTTTGAAAGCGACCAGCTATCAATCTCACCTTATATTCATACTGAGTGGCAGTTTGCCGAGCGCTGGCGGTTATCGGCCGGTTTGCGTTACGACTATTTTGATGTGGATTACACCGATAAGTTGGCAGGACAGGCGGTTGACTCAAGACATCTGCGTCCGGAATCAGAAACCCTCAGCTTTGACCGCTTGAGCCCCAAGTTCGGTTTGGTCTATCAGTATGCCGATCAACATAACGTCTATCTGAATTATCGCCACGCGTTTAGAGCGCCGACCATTGGTAATTTATTTCGCCCTGGTTCTGCCATCGAAAGCACGGACCTGGACCCGGTGACCAGCAAAAGTATCGAGCTGGGTTTCCGTGGACAGTTTAGTGATTGGTTAGGCTATGAACTGGCTTTCTATGAGATGAAGGTTGAGGACGATATTGTCAGCTTTGTTAATGGCTCCGACCGTAAATCAGTGAATGCCGGAGAGACCGAGCACCGCGGTATTGAGCTGACACTTCAGGGTGATTTGACGGAAGAGCTGGCCTTTAATCTGGGCTGGGCCTACACCGAACATGAATACGAAGATTTTAAATACGTGTTTGGTTACTTCTCCACGGGGTGTTTTTGCTATGTTCAGGAAACCCGAAATTTTTCCGGCTTCGATATAGGAAAGGCGCCCAAGCATATGGGTAATCTGAGTCTGGCCTACCGACCTCTCGCACTGCCTGGTACCTATTTTGAAGTGGAAATGGAGCAGGTGGGAAAATATTACACCGATGAAACCAATACCTCTGAATACGAAGGGCACCGCTTGGTTAATTTACGGGCAAGCTATGACCTGACCGATGATGTAGAGATATATGCCCGGCTGATGAATCTCACCGATAAGCGTTATTCCACCTACACCTCCAATCAGGTGGGTGATCCCGATATCAGCTATCGTCCGGGGCAGCCGTTTAGTACCTATGTGGGTGCTCGCTGGTCGTTCTGACACCCTTTCCGAGTTTAAAAATTTAAGTGGATTGATTTTATGAACTGGAAGGTACAGTGGTCAAAATGGCACAGTCAATTGGGTTGGTGGGGTGCGTTTGCCGTACTGATCTGGGCTCTGTCTGGTTTGGCCCATCCATTGATGTCGTGGTTGGGTCCTCAGGCGGTGAAATTTTATCCCCCCAGTCTTCAGCAAGCCCCCAACCTGTATGACGGGTTGACCAATGTCATTCAGGTCAATGCTCTTAAGCGGGCTCGGGTGCTTAAGGTGATTCCCGGTCACAGCGAAACCATGAGTGAAACCATG
>DFBC01000124.1:27051-31946 GCA_002367235.1 Cellvibrionales bacterium UBA3090 | reverse complement strand
CCTCGGCGCTATTTTTCGCTGAAATCTGGTGTGGAATTACACAATCAGGATCAACAGCAGGCCCGGTGGTTGGCGAGTTACTATACCGGTCGGGATATCAATACGATCGAGAGTGTCGAATGGCAGACCGCGTTCGATCAGAACTACCCTGCGGTGAACCGTCTATTACCGGTTTATCGGGTACGCTTTTCTGGTGACGATGGGCTGATGGCCTATATCTATACCGAGACCAACGCACTCGCGACACTCACCAATAATAACCGACAGCAATTACAGACAATCTTTCAGGCATTGCACACCTGGAACTGGCTGGACCGCTTTGATAATGCCCGTGTATTACTGATGGGTTTATTCATTCTGTCTCTCATAGCCATGTGTGTGGCCGGCGTCGGTTTGGTGATCGTTTTAAAATCGCGGCGAATTCCACAGACTTCGAGGCGCTGGCATCGGGCGTTGGCCTATATCCTGTGGTTACCCCTCCTGGGTTGGTCTGTCAGTGGCTTTTACCACTTGCTGCAGGCGGCCTATGTTGAACCCGTATCCGGGTTGAGGCTATCGGAGGAGATGCGTCTGGATAATCGGGGTTGGGCGACTATGTCGGGGCATCTGAGTGAGTATCAAAATCAATCCATCAACGCATTGGCGTTAGTGGAAGGCGCAAGTGGCCCCCTAATAAGTGATGCCATAAAGAGTGGCGCTGAGGAGGCAACCTTGTTTTACCGTTTGAGCCTGTCACAACCCAACGGTCATGCTCAACATACTCGCAGTGAGCGTTTTTCAGGCAAAGCCAGTGAGAGGGCCGCGGTTTACATTAATGCTGAATCTGGAGAGTTAAGGCAATGGGGTGATGAAGCGCAGGCTCGATATTTGGCACTGCGTTACACGGGACGGAGTAACGAGGACATTGCTGACATCAGTAAAGTGACCCACTTTGGTCCAGATTACGATTTTCGCAATAAACGCCTGCCCGTTTGGCGGGTGGACTTTTCCGGTGAAACGACAGGTCGTGGTGCTGGCCTACGGGTCTTTGTCGATCCCATAACGGGAGTATTGGTCGACCAAAATCGTCAGATAGACCGTGCTGAGTCTTGGTCATTTTCAATGCTGCACAAGTGGAATTACTTAAATCCAATCACAGGCAAGTTTTACAGAGATGTCCTGATTGTTGGAACTATTATTATCTGTTTGGTGATGACCCTGTTGGGGGTTTTGATGTTGCTGAAAAACGGAAGGCGAAAAAAAGTATGAGTTATACGACCAGCAACCCACGTATTGGAGCAATGAGTATGGCTGTGTGAGCTACCTTATGTGGCTCAAATAACCAACCAATGGGTCTCCATCTGTGTAGTGATCTATGCTGGACAGGGCGTCGATAAACAAGAAAAATAATTCGGCCTGAGAGCTGACATCCAACTTGGCGTAGCTGTTTTTGCGATGTAATTTTACGGTTTCCGGAGAAATTCCCAGTTTCTCGGCAATGGATTTAGTGGAATGACCATGAAGAAAAAGCTGAATGACCTGTGATTCCCGGTCGGTCAGAACCGAGGTGCCAAAGTATTCCAAAGCCGATAAAAGCTGCGAATGCAGATTGTCTTCATTGGGAGAGGGATGCTCCTGGGCGCACCAGTGAGCCAGGCAGATTTCTCGTATCAACGGGGTAATTTCGTTGAGCAATTGTTGCTCTGACCGATTAAAACATGCAGAAGCGGTATCTCGTCCCAGGGAAATATTGAGAAAATTGTTCGACCCCAATTGAAAAATATATCCGCATTCATCAATCAGTCCGGTATAGCGGAAATAGTTTTTGTAGTACTCACTTCTTTTGAAGCCAGCGGGTGCTAATTTGTCCAGTTGATAATAGCCATTAAAACCCTCTGTCGCGGATTTATAGCAGGGGTCTAATAGATAGGCTCCCTTAAGGAACAGCTCGACATTCGTCGGTCTGTTTTCGGGGGGTAAATCGTTATAGGTAATCCTGGGGGGTTGTTTGCCGTGGTAGAGAAAAATAACGGCATTGTCGATTTTTATCTGTTTTTTAAAAAAAGCCATCAATTGGCCAGGATGTGAATCCTGGCCGATGCTGGCAATAACTGCGGCCAGCCGTTTTGAAAAATCAGCAATATTAATGGCCAATGTACCTGATCCTAATAGTTCACCAGTACACTATTAGTCTATCTAAAATCTGTAGAATTGCTGAGTTTTAATATTGTTAGCTTAACGGCGCACCGCTGATGGGGGTTGTGGTGATGAAAGCCTTGCCGGTGGCGGTATAAAAAAGGGGCCTTTCGGCCCCTGTTTATGTTTATGTTTATGGATTACATTTCTTGCCGCGGCAGGGTTTGTCGCCACCGCCACCGCCACCGCCACTACCTTCGGTGACAGTAACCACGAACCAATCACTCCAGCCGGAAGTGCCGCTGTTGTTAAAGGCTCTCACACTATAGCGGAAAGTATTGGCCCCACTGGCATCAGTCAGTGAGGTGTCATCTGCCAGTGTGGTGCCTACGATAGTGGTACTGTTCCAGGTGTCTGCTCTTTTCTTGTGGGCTTGTTCACGTTGGATTTCGTAGCCGGTTTCACCGTCGACATCGTTCCAGTTCAACAGGGCTGTACCATTGGCGCCATCGGTGGCCGTGAGGCCAGTGGGTGTTGCCGGGGGAGGCGTAGGTTCCTGTTGGGTAGTGGCATTGGCCGTATTGGTGTAACTGGAATCTCCTGCTGCATTGAAGGCCAGCACACGGTAGTAATAGGGTGTGTTTGGATTTAGTCCGGTGTCGTTATAGCTCTGGCTGTTGGCTGACACGTTGGGAGCAATTGTTGTCCAGTTGTCTGTTCCATTGGGAGAACGCTCCACTTTAAAGCCATCTTCATTGGGTGAGTTGTCATTCCAGATTAAGTTGATTTCTGTGTGTGAAATGGCATTGGCCGACAGGTTGGTTGGCGCTGTGGGTATAGTCGGTGTTGGCGAGCCAAAATTAACCGTCATGGTTGATGCCGAGGCGGAGATATTACTCAGGGTTACACCGCTGCCACTGCCGTTATAAAGTTTGCTGTTTGGATTACTGGCATCATCAAACAAAGAACCGTTGGTCGCCGTCCATAGGGCGGCATTAGTGCTTGCGGTGCTGCTTCCATTAGCTTCTTCCAAATCTACCAGGCGATGTGAGTCATTGGCGTTACTGCTCAGACTGTCATCAATATGCCAGATCGCCAGACCACCAGAAAAGTTGGTATTAAGCCAACGTTCAAGACCATAGTCATAGCCTGCGGGTTGGCGGTTTTCTACCAGAAAGTATTCATTGCTGATGCCGGTGGAGCCACGGAACACCGTATCACTGTCTGTACCACTGCCAGAGGCAACAATGGATTCAGTACCGTTGCCTTCAAACCCTTCTACCCAATTCATATGGTATTTGGTCCAGGCGGAGGCGTTGACCGGTGTTTCACCAGAATAGTTATCGCCATTGGTATAAGAGAGACCCCAGCTACCACTGGCCATGACGCCAAATGCACCGATACCATTGGAAGAGCCATCGGTGTCGTAGAGATCGGGGAGGTCATAGGTCAGGTGACCCAATTCGTGCACCATAATCCCCATGGAGGCCTGGTGCTCATTAGACGTGCTGGTGGCATGTAGCTCACCAAATTGGGCATAAGACCTGAATTTCACCCCGTCGACGGTGGGGTAGGGATTCCACCAGCCCCACTTATGCCCCCAAACACTGGGTGATAGCGCACCACCTGTACCGCCATAGGCAGTTTCATAACCTGCCACAATAACAACGATAGAAAGTTCATTGCCATCGATAAAACCATCAGAGTTCGCGTCGTAACTGGCGTAGTTAATAAAGGGGTCGGCGGCGATAATGGCATCCTCTGACAGGTTGCGGTTTGCTGAGCCAGTGTTGCCTCGGGTATTGGGGTGGTTGTAGCCCACATTTACCCAGCCTACAACGCCGTTATTTGCTGTGCCGTGGCTTTCGTTGGCGGGGTTTAACTGGGCATTACCGTGGGAGGTTTGTAAATAAAAGTCACGAACATTATTGCTGACAAACCCTTCCCAGTCTGCAACGGTAGTAGAACCAGCCCGATCATTAAACTCAGTAAGAATAAATAACACTGGAGAAGTCGTTTGTACTGGTGCAGAAGCGGGGCCTGAATCTCCAGAGCTTTCACTGGTTCCCTGCGCTGGTGCTTGGGAAGGACGTCCAGCTGGTGAGCTAAGGTTCTTGCTGAGTCCTGGAGGCGCCGCTTTGTCAGCGGGGGTATTGCTGAAAACCGGCGCGTTGCCCGGTCCAAACCCTGTGACATAACGCCACACACCGTCAGTACCTCTGCCAATTGTAAACCCTTTCGGGGTCTCCATACGGTTATTCCACTCATCCCCTTTGGGAATGGCAGTAAAGGTTTCGCCGCTTGGCTGGGTAATCTGTTGCGGTTCCTCCAGTGCCGGGGCTGCTTGAATGGTACTGGCTATCAACATGCCGGTGGTTATCAAAGCAGGAATCAGTGCTTTCTTCCAGTTTACGGGGCTGTTCATGGGGTCGCTCCAGTTGTTCTCATTGCTATTATTTAATCGGCAGAGTAATGCGTCAGGTGGAGATTAACGTCGTAAATATCTTGTATCAAAGCAAACATTATCACGCGGTCACACGTCGATTACCTTAATGACGCCGTAATTTTGTTATTGTTACCTAAGGGTCAGCCTAGATCAAAGGGCTTGATGTTGTCTAAAGAAAAAAGATAAATGGCTACATGTTTGTGATGAAGCTCCCAGTGCCCTGCTAATTTAAGGTCGGATACGCTAGCGGCAATGGACTAACAAAATCGTCGCTTTGGGGGCATATATTTTAGGTGGCTCGACTTAACAGTTGCCGTAGACTCCTGTACTGTCG
>DFBC01000124.1:0-26980 GCA_002367235.1 Cellvibrionales bacterium UBA3090 | reverse complement strand
TGGTCGCCAGTTTAATTACCGAAAGCTATGGCAGCGTATCGCCAGCCAGGGTGAGATTGTTTCGGCCACGGCCTATGCCATTCACCGGGGGGATGACGGACAGCTTAAATTTCAGGATGCCCTTAAACATATCGGTTTTACCGTAAAGCTCAAACCCTATATTCAGCGGAGCGATGGTTCTGCCAAGGGTGATTGGGATGTGGGTATTGCGATTGATGTGCTGGATACGGCAAAAGAGGTCGATACTGTCGTGTTGTTATCAGGTGATGGTGACTTTGATCTGTTGCTGGAGAAGATCAAAAGGGATTATGGCGTCAGTGCGGAGGTGTATGGTGTCCCGGCGCTGACCGCAGGATCTCTTATTGATTCGGCCAGCATTTATCATCCCATTGGAGAAGACCTGTTGTTGTAGCCGGTGAGAAACTAAACGTTATTATTGGCTAACTTCTTGAAACGATATTGAAAATAAACACCCTAAAAAATAAGTACCCTAAACTATGAAAGAAATTGAAATTACTCGTGAGCCTGTTGAGCTGTATAAAATTCTGAAATTTGAATGCCTGGTTACCAGTGGTGGTGAAGCAAAAATGGTGATAGATCAAGGCCAGGTTCTGGTTAACGGTGAAGTGGAAACCAGAAAGCGAAAAAAAATTGTATCGGGTGACGTTATCGAGTTTAACGGTGAGCAATTCCGTATCCAGTCTAAATAATTTTTAGTGGTACGGTAAAAGGTAAACAAGATGAATATTAAACAAAAACTTCATAAAGAGTTGTTGGCTTTTATGAGGAAAGTGACAGATCAGTCCTACACTGTTAGAGAGTGGGAATATTTTGCGTTAAATAATTATCAGGATGAGTTGTTGGAAAGCGTGAGAGCTGAAATGGTGGAAGTGATAAAACTCTCGCTAAAAAGTGATAAGAGGCAGTCGTTTAGTCCTGAAATGAAGTTGACCATTCAGCGGTTAATCGATGACCTTGAAGATATGCAGGTCTAACCCTGGTTAACCATGACACTAACCATCACATCAAATACCTCCATCCCCGATGATGAAATTGAAATTTCAGCCATTCGTGCGCAGGGTGCCGGAGGGCAAAACGTAAATAAGGTTTCGTCGGCGGTTCACCTGCGATTTGATATCAATGCATCGTCTTTGCCTGATGTGTATAAGGAGCGATTGTTAGGTTTGCGTGACAAACGCATCACCAAAGAGGGTGTGCTGGTGATTAAGGCGCAGAAGTTTCGTACTCAGGAAAAAAACCGGGACGATGCCCTCGAGCGGCTGCAGGAAATTGTGAAAGCGGTCACTGTGGTACAAAAAGTCAGGCGGCCAACCAAGCCAACCAAAAGCTCCCAGAAAAAACGGCTGGACAGCAAGGCCATTCGCAGTAAGACCAAGGCGTTGCGGCGCACTATCCCTGAATAGTGGCGTTACCGGAATCATAAGACCATGCAATCAAAACGTGCCAGGCTGGATCGCTTTGTCAGTGGCCAAACGGGTATTAACCGACGGGCTGTGAGAGCGTTGCTGGCCCAGCAACGCATTTTGGTGGATGGTGCCCCCGCCACGGAAATTAATCAGGTCATCGATGAGTTTTCACACGTTGTATTGGATGATCGGATCTTGCAGGCCAATGTTCCCCGCTACCTGATGATGAATAAGCCCGCCGGTGTGGTAAGTGCCACCAAGGATGAACGGCACAAAACCGTAATCGATTTACTGGAGAGGGCTGATCGTCATGATTTACATATTGTGGGGCGGCTGGATTTTAATTCGTCCGGATTATTATTGCTGACAAATGACGGTCGTTGGTCTCGACGACTCACAACACCAGAAAATAAAATTGCCAAGCTCTATCGAGTTACACTCGAAAAACCGATAACAGAAGACTATGTTCGTGCATTTTCCGAAGGCATGTATTTTTCTTTTGAAGATATCACTACCCGGCCCGCCGAACTCAATATTATTTCTGATTATGTGGCGGAAGTGGCACTGATGGAGGGCCGTTATCATCAGATTAAACGTATGTTTGGGCGGTTTGATAATGAGGTGCTAACGCTGCATCGCATGGCAATCGGCAATCTATCGCTTGAGTCCTCATTACTGCCAGGGCAAAGTCGAGCGCTAACCGATCGCGAAGTAGCCGATATCGGGTTAACCTCAGAATCCGGTTAATTCAGCGCAGCATTTGATCGTAATTTTTCTGCCATTAAATCAATAAATGCCCTGACCCGGGTTGACGTATAACGACCTTCCCTGTGGACGATATGGATGGGCTTGGGCGCCGGTTCATAATCACTGAGAATCACTTTGAGTGCTCCGGAGGCAAGCTGGGGTGCTATCTGATAGGACAGTAAACGAGTTAGACCAAATCCGCTAACGGCTGCGTCAATGGCGGCATCATTGGTGGTGACGGTGAGGCGTGGCTTGATGCTCAGGGATGTTTCCTCAGCGGTTCTTCCGTTCCCAGAACGATTAAACCGCCAGTGAATGGCATGGTCCCCCGCGCTGGAAGCTATCACTGAATGATGGTGTAAATCCTCGGGTTGTTGGGGTAGCCCATGTTGTTTCAGGTATTCAGGAGAACCACAGAGCACCAGGCGCACCTTGCCCACAGGAATGGCGCGCATACTGGAATCTGGCAGTTCGCCAATACGGATACCGACATCAATACCTTCTTCCAGCAAGCTGACGTTGCGATCCAGAAATTGGGCTGAGATCTCTGTTTCAGGGTAGCGGGACAGGTAATCAAGAATACCCGGCAGTACAAATATACGGCCGAATAATATTGGTGCCGTGACGGCAAGGTGTCCCCTGGGTTCTGCGTTGATGCCTGCCGCGGCTTCATCGGCGGCATCTGCCGCTGCCAGTATTTGCCGGGCATCCTCAAGGTATCGCTGCCCAGCCTCCGTGGTTCGAACATGGCGGGTGGTGCGATTGAGCAGTTTCACCTTTAGATGGTCTTCAAGCGAAGCAATGGCCCTTGTCACGGCGGGTGGAGACATGGTCAATCGTCGTGCTGCCGCAGCAAAACCCTGTTCCTCCGCCACGGCGACAAAGACATTCATCATATGTAGTCGGTCCATATTTTCTCTGCCCGTTACGTTCTTTTTATTGTTCCATTTATAGGAATAATCAATTGTCTTTTATGGGTATTCTTTAATCAAGTGGTGTTTGGCAATCTGTAGTCAGTCCCGCACATCAGTGTGGTGGCGGAAAAACAAATGTTAGTGAAACGACACTCTTCAGGAGAGATGACATGAGTCGAATAAACGTTATTGAGCACAGTGAAGCGAATGCTGAACAAAAATCACTATTGGATGCCATTCAGGCGCAGCTTGGTATGGTGCCGAATTTTCTTAAGGTCTTCGCCAATTCTCCAAGCGCGCTGAAAGCCTTTTTAGGATTACACGGTATTGCCAACGAGGGCAGCCTTGATGCCCAAACGCGTGAGCGCATTGCGCTGGCACTGGCACAGCAGAATGCCTGCCAGTACTGCTTGTCTGCGCACTCCGCGATTGGTCGAAAGGCGGGCTTGAGTGGTGCCGAGGTCGATGCCAATCGGGCCGGAACCAGTGAGGATGCAAAAGCGGCTGTGGCCGTTAAGTTTGCCAAGGCGCTGGCAGAACACAGCGGTGAGGTGACCACGGAAGAAATTCTTGAGGTGCGGAATGCCGGTTACAGCGATGCCGATATTGTGGAAATTATCACCCACGTGGGTATGAACATTCTGACCAATATTGTAGGTAAAGCCAGCAGAGTGACGATTGATTTCCCTTCGGTGGATTTACAGCTTGCCTCCTAAGCGGAGATTAGCCGTCCGGCAACTTTATCAGTGATTAATTACAACATTTTGTTTAAGGAGTCATCATGAAAAATCCACTGACAAATGGTTCGCATCACATTGGATTAACTGTATCGGAGCTCGAGAAATCAGCAGCATTTTTTACTGATATTTTGGGCTGGATAGAGGTGAAGAGGAATGATGAGTATCCATCAATTTTTGTGAGTGATGGACAGATCATGGTGACTCTTTGGGCGATTAAAGAACCCCCCGCGGTACGGTTTAACCGAAAATCAAATGTTGGCCTGCACCACTTAGCACTGCAAGTTAGTAATGAAGCTGTGTTGAATCAAGTTTACCGAAGATTGATGGATAACGGAGTAGACATCGAGTTTTCACCAGAGAGCGTTGGAACCGGTCCAGCCAAACATATGATCTGCTTTGATCCCAGTGGGATAAGAGTGGAGTTTATTTGGGCTGGTCAGTAGCCGGTTACAAAACATTCTCCCTAGGGTGTCTTGTTTATCCATAAAAACCAACTATTCAGAGGTTTGTACCATGGGACATCGATTTTCAGAAATCACGTTTACTGAATCTGTTCGTGAGGTACAGCGGGAAATGGGAAGTCGTGCCGGCTATGCCGTTATGGATGGTGGTGATGATTACAATCATCGGCTGGGTGAACAAGAAGCCGAGTTTATTGCCGCCCGGGACAGTTTTTATATGGCCAGTGTCGGCGAAACCGGTTGGCCTTACCTGCAACACCGCGGTGGTCCTGCGGGGTTTATGCGTGTACTGGATGAAAAGACCATCGGCTTTGCCGATTTTAGTGGCAACCGTCAGTACGTCAGTACCGGCAATTTCCGCAAGGATAATCGGGTCTCGCTGTTTTTTATGGATTATCCAAATCGCACCCGGCTGAAATTATTGGGAAAAATTCGTGAGATTTCGCTGGATCAAGAACAGCTGCTGGCGACATTGGAAGTCAATGATTACCGCGCTCGGGTAGAGCGGGGTTTTATTATCGATGTCGAAGGATTTGACTGGAACTGTCCTCAGCATATTACGCCACGCTATACCGAGTCCTACATTGATCAATTAATAACACCGCTGATTGCAGAAAACCGGCAGTTAAAATTGCAGCAAAGTGAGGAGGGCCGTCAGACGATTGCTGAGACCCGCGTGAAGGCACTGGGTGATGGACCATTAGCCCTAAAAATTACAGGTATCCGTCAGTTAACACCCAGAATCAGAGCGTATGAATTGCGCGATCCAATGGGTGGTGAACTTCCATTGATCTCAGCGGGTTCACACCTTCGTATTCCGGTATTGCTGCCCAATGGTGAGACCGCCATACGCCATTATTCCATCTGTTCTAACCCGGCGCGACGGGATAGATATGAAATTTCGGTATTAAAAGAGGATCATGGTTTGGGTGGTTCAAAGGCCGTTTATGAACAGTTTGATCTGGGGCTAACCTTGCGCTGTGATCCGCCCGATAATTACTTTCCCCTGCATACGGATAGCCGTCCAGCAGTCTTCATTGCCGGGGGCATCGGTATTACACCCATCAAATCTATGGCTCAGGCATTAGCTGCCAGGGATTGCCCGCTGGAGTTACATTATGCGGGTCGCAGTGATCGCGAGATGGCGTTTAGTGACCGGCTGGGTTGGGAATTTGGCGAACAGATATTCCTCTATCGTTCGGAGCAGAGTGAACGCCTGGATATTCCCCGATTGTTAATGGCCGCGCCAGACAATGCGGAAATCTATGTCTGTGGGCCAGGCCGTTTGATTGATGCCGTGGTAAAGACGGCCAATGAATTAAATATCCATTCAGAACGTATTCACTTTGAGCGTTTTGCCACCGTAGACGATGTAAATGATCGCCCCATCACCGTAGAGCTCACCAGATCCAAAACAACCCTTCAGGTTAATGCAGATCAAAGCATTCTCGATGCCATGTTGGATGCCGGCGTGGCTGCGCCATATAGCTGTCGAACCGGTCAGTGTAAATCCTGTGTTGTGAAAGTACTGGCCGGTGAGCCGGAACATAGAGATTCCGTACTAACAGAGGCTGAGAGGCAGGATTCACAGCTGATGTGCCCCTGTGTCTCCCGTGCTGTTGGTGAAAAATTAACGTTGGATATTTAATTGAAAGGAAATTTACCATGAACATAAAGCTAAACCCGCTGTTAGCGAACCAGTTGCGGCCACCGCTGCCGCCATTTAATCGGGAGGCAGCCATGGAAAAAGTTCGCCTGGCAGAGGATGCCTGGAATAGCTGTGACCCTGAACATATTGCCCTTGCTTACACGGAAGACAGTCGTTGGCGAAATCGCGCGGAATTTATTCACGGCCGTGGGGATATTATCAAGTTCTTAACTCGTAAATGGGTCAGAGAACTTGAGTACCGGTTGATAAAAGAATTGTGGGCTTTTGATACAGCGCGTATCGCCGTTCGTTTTGCCTATGAATGGCACGACTATTCAGGGCAGTGGTTCCGCTCCTATGGCAATGAAAATTGGGAATTCAATGAAAGGGGTTTGATGCAGCATCGCATTGCCAGCATCAACGATCTCGCCATCAGTGAATCAGAACGAAAATTTTACTGGCCAGTAGGAAAGAGGCCGGATGGGCACCCGGAGTTGTCTGATCTTGGTTTGTAGTGGTGGGGGAAATAGAACATTTATGGGCTCGGCCACACCGGAACAATTCCAGCTGTGGCCGAACTCAATATCAACGTTTTTTTGACGAATTATTGGCGGTCTGACATAGATAGTTTAGTGATAGACCTCGTGTCGCTGAGACTGTTCAGAAACGCGGTAATGTCACTGGTTTCTTGAGCATTTAGTGTTTTACCCAATTGCAGTTCTGCCATGGTTTGTACCGCTTCTTCCAGTGTGGCCACATGGCCGTCATGGAAGTAGGGTGCAGTCAATGCAATATTTCGCAGCATCGGCACCTTAAACCAAAAGTTGTGGTTGTCGTCGCCCGTCACTTGCGCCAGGCCGATATCAGCCTTGTTTTCGTAGGGCTTCACTACCCCCAGTTTTTGGTAGGTTTGTCCACCGAGCAGGGCACCGCTATGACAACCGGCACAGCCATTATTTATGAAACTTTTCAGCCCGCGTTTTTCTGCGTCATTGAGTGCATGATTGTCGCCTTTCAGGTAATTATCAAAGCGGTCACGGGTAATCAATGTGCGTTCGAAGGCGGCAATGGCCAGGGCGATATTGTCGTAGTTCAGACTGTCTTTTCCCAGTGTTTGCTCAAACAGCTCGGGGTATTCCGTTGCCGATAGTTTTTTAACGACGGTGTCGGGGTTTGGCATACCCATTTCGATCGGATTGAGAATGGGGCCCTTAGCCTGTTCGATAAGATCGGCAGCACGACCATCCCAGAATTGCTTAAACTGAAGTCCCGCATTCAATACGGTCGGGGCATTGCGACCGCCGCGTCCGCCTTTGGCGCCAGGTGACGTTACTTCACCATCATCGCCACCCGTCATCACGTTGTGGCAGCTGGCACAGGATTGATTGTCGTTAATGGAAAGACGAGGGTCGTGATACAACTTGTTACCCAGAGAAATCAATGCGTCAGAGTCATTTTCTGCGCCTGGCATCTGTTCTGGTAGCGGCTTAAACAGTGATTGTGCCTGTGTCTGAAGTGTATCTGCCGATGCATGATTGAATAGAAGAACACCCAGAAAAAAAGTGAGCGTGGGAACTGAAGATATGATGTTTCTCAATGACATTTCTGTCTCCTTATAGTGAGCGGCGGCTAATGTAGCGGAGGCAGTGGATAGCTTCTATTGATATGTTTTTATGTGTTCAATAAATAATAGCTATATTTAAATTTTATGGCTCAGGTAGGGGTAATAGGTGGCAGGATCACTGCGTCAAATACTTGATTGCCAGTTGAGACGCAATAAAACAAAACGAGAAAAAAAAGATCATCGAGAGAATCCCCGCCAGGATAATCGACTTTGGGTTGTCTTCCAGCAGGTCTGTGGCTCGTTTTAGACCCTTGCCTCGTTGCAGTTGAAAGAGCAGGCAAAATGCCTGGGCGATAATCTCCAGAAAACTGAGGTTCTGCTTGTTGGGTTTGTCTTCAACCGTTTTGAAGACGGGGTGCGCATCGTACTCAATATTTTGCTGTTCGTTATTTGTGGTCATGGTGGGCAACACTCCAGTAAGGCTAGCTGTAAACTCTAGCGTAACTACTGCAAAGTATACAGATACAGAAAAATACTTTTTTAAGGTACAGTTGTGGCTGTCATGGTGCTGTACCCAAAGAGTAACTGTTTATTGTGAGTGATTATCAATACCAAAGGCTAGTAGATCATTTCACCAGGGAAATCAAAGATGGCGTACTACCTGCCGGTACCAAAATGCCGTCTATAAGGTCGCTTTCCCGTATTCAAGCGGTGTCCAAAACAACGGTGATTACGGCCTACAGCCAGCTTGAAGCGAAAGGGCTGATTGAATCCAGGCCCAAATCCGGTTTTTTTGTCTGCCTGCACAAAAAGGATGATTTTAAGTTAAGGCACCCGGAAACCAGCCAGCCGACGGTAAAGCCCGCTCTTGTTTCAACCAGCCAGATCATTATGGATATTATGGAAAAGGCCGCATCCTTTGATTTACTTCCCAAGGTGGATCAACAGGCCGGTAATGTGGAGTTGCGGCAATGCCTTTCCCGGGCACAGAGAAGGGAAAAAGAAATAGAGCAGCATTATTATGACGAGCCCTTAGGTTACTTGGCATTACGGCAACAGCTTGCATCGCGCATGTTCCATTCACAGCGTGATGTTTCCCCTGAAGAGATAGTCATCACCCATGGCTGCCAGCACTCACTGCTGCTTGCCCTGATGGCCTCCACAGAGTCGGGGGATATTGTGGCCATTGAGTCACCCGGTTTTTATGGTGCCATTCAATTACTGGAAGCCCTAAACCGAAAAGTGATTGAAATGCCGAGTTCATCTTCTACCGGTATTGATGTCGAGGCATTCCAACAGGCTGTGAATCAATGGGATATTAAAGCGCTGATCGTTTCGCCTAATTATTCAACACCCACGGGTGCAGCTATGCCAGAGCATAGCAAAAAGCAATTGTTGGCATGCTGCATTAAGAAAGACATCGTGATAATTGAGGATGATGTTTACAGGGATTTGTATTTTGGCTTGAACAAGCCGCGGAGTATCTATTCTTTTGATACAACCGGCACCGTTATTCTTTGCTCGTCTTTTTCAAAAACCTTATCGAGAGACCTTCGGCTGGGATGGATATTACCGGGAAAATTAATTCAAAAATCCAAGCGGCTAAAGATCGTCACCTCCATTTCTACAGGTGTTACGTTGCAAAAAGGGGTGGCGATGTATTTAGATCAAGGAAGTTACGAGCGATATATCAAAAAGAAACGCCGTGAATTGGAAGTGCAATCCATACAGTGGCAGAGTGCTATTAAAGACCATTTGTTATCGGTGCAGAGCTGTTCTTCTCCCAGCGGCGGCCTCTCCTTATGGGCAGAGTTACCCAGTAATGTCGATACCATAAAGCTTTATGAAAAAGCCCAGAAAAAGGGCATTGCGATAACCCCCGGGCCCTTGTTTAGCCCGCAAAATAAATATCGAAATTATCTGCGTTTGAGTTTTTCTGAGGTGTTAACGGATAAAAGAAAAGCGGCCTTAATTTGCCTGGAAGAACTGATTCAAGATTTTCAATAATACCTTGTTTATCTAACAGTTACCTTTTTACGGCGGTGAAACTGTACTTGTAATAATAGATTTATTGTCCCTGTTAATAGCTACTCAGTAAGTGATAGTTTGATTCGCTGTATTTTATTGTTGCTAGTGGATTAGAGGAGCATATGCTTACAACAAAGGGGCCGAGGGATTTTGTACATCTGGATGAATTTTGGGCAGCTGATGAGTTGTGGGAAAGCTATTTTCTGGATAAAAAAATCTGGGTCTATGTCGATGAATATAGAGGCGGTCTCCCCGGGGATTTGGATTATAGCCGGATCGTTATTCATGGGGGTGAGAATAAAGGGTGGCTATACAGCCGAAGATTAGCAGAGCAAATCGAAGTTCATGCTGTGCTCGATAAAATAAAGGTGCCTGTTTCAGAAAGTCAGCTTCAGTCCTTAGGTTTTATTCCCTGGGAAGATAGTTATATTTAATCAAGTAAGCCCTTATCTACAAAAATAAAAACCACCCATGCGAGGGGTTGTTATTCGTTAAGCATCGAGATTAACGTTTTTAGCCTATCCATACGGTTTCCTCGGCGAGTAAAGAAATTAACATGTTCGCCGTTGTGTCGGCTCTTCGATAGTTTTATGCCCCATAGCGGGGAAATCTGGTGGGGTAGAAGTGAGTAGCGGATATCGACGATGCCCAGATGATCCTCGGGGTCTATCCCTAGATAGCCAGCAGAAAACCATCCAAAGCGTTGAATATCTCGGGCCTGCTGAGAATGTGGGTCTAACCAGGGATAGTCGCGGTCTAAATTAATCTTTTTGGCGCTATCTCCAGGCCAGATTCGTTGACTGAATATGCCAGGTTTAATGGCATCTACATAGAATCTATCATCGGTTTCATAGACCAGTTTCCATACCAGAATATTGGCAAAACTGGGTTTGGTTTCCAGTCGTAGTGGTTGATGGCCTCGTTGTTCTGCGAGTTGTTGCCCGATATCCAGTGCCCGTTCATGTTGAATAATAGCCAAGCTCAAATAAAGGGAGCCCCAAATAATAGCGGCCCATACGTAACGGCGGGATTTCAGTTTGGCTGCCAATATAATGAGTGCCAGCAAGGGCAGGGTAAAGAGTGGGTCGATAACCGAAATAATATCCCAGGCAAATCGATGATCAGTGATGGGCCACAGTAGTAGGGTGCCGTAACTGGTGCATCCATCGAGTAACCCGTGAGTTGCAAAACCCAGTAAGCTCCAGAGGTAAATGGACTTAAAATTCAGTTGCCAGCGCTTGGCCAGTAATAGATGAAAAATCAGTGCACAGAGTAGTGCGCCAAACGGAATAAACAACAGTGAATGGGTAAATTGACGATGAAATTCCAGAGCAAGCAAAGGGTCACTGGATGATTGTATCAAGACATCGAGGTCGGGCGTCATGCCTGCCAGCGCACCAATAAATCCAGCCTTGGCCAGTGTTTTGGCTTCGCCATTGGTTTGGGCTAATGCAGCACCGACTACGCCTTGGGTTATGGGGTCCATGAGGGTTCTCTTTGCATCAAGCTATCTCAGTATCAATCAATTTGTTCCCTGCGATCATACGACAAGCGGGGCCATTAATTTATCCGTAATAAAGACTCAGGCAAGCTTACACTTAAACGGTTCTGCCTAGAGTGGGTACACGATATTCCTGGTCAGTTTTTGCGGAATGAAAAAACTGGTGGCACCTGAGAGCCCATTCACCGGGAGTTATTGGCTGGGTATATTTTCCTCGTTAATTCGCCGTACACACACCTGTTGTTTGGTGGGATACAGCGGGCGTCCAAACTGATTGTAAATAGCTACATCTGCCGCATCGCGGCCATAGCCAATGGCTACATACCCGCCATTCTTTTGGGGCTGCGTGGCATCAAAGGAATACCAGCGACCACCGACATAGGCTTCAAACCATGCATGCAGCTCCATGGGGTTCAATCCGTAGAGGTAGCCAACCACCATGCGGGCAGGAATGCTCAGGCTCCGGCACAATGCGATCCCCAGGTGAGAGAGGTCTCTGCAGACACCCCATTGCCGGGCATTGACCTCGATAGCCGATACCTGAATGTCGCTATTATAGGGGTCGTAAAGAATGGTATTTCGTAACCAGGTTTCTATAGCCGCAACCTGATCGTAGCCCATAAGTGCGCCATTCGTAATAGACATCGCCATTTGGCTGAAGCGGTCGGATTCACAGTAGCGACTGGGTAATAAGTAATTGAGCAGGGCATCGGGAAGATCTTTAATCTCGACAAACATTGCGCCGGGTGCCACATCCACATGATCTGAGATCATCACGTCTGCAGCGGTATGGATTGAGAAAGCGCCTGGCGGTGCAATCAGTCGCTGGCAAAGGTTACCGTATATATCGGTAAACTCGAATACCGGAACACTGGGGGTGAGTTTGTATTTCTCGCTGGCAACCCATTGCTGTGCACCGCTGCGTGCCCTCAGCATAAGTACAAAAGGCGTTGACTCCTCAATGTCGAACTCCAGGTCACAACTGGTGTGTAACCACATATTTCACCTCTTTATGGGAGAGCGTGAGTGAACAATGGGTCCCTTAGTAACAGCCTCATTCCTTTAAGCGGGAAACATCAACGGAGACTTCTAGCCTCGGCGATTCGCCTCCGCCGAAGATGACACCTTTGACCGGTGTGACATCGAGATAGTCTCGACCAAACGCGGTGACAATGTGCTGGCTGTTAGCTTGTTTATTGTTGGTGGGATCAAATTCTACCCAACCTTCATGGGGGCAAAAATAAGCAATCCACGCATGCGTTGCATCGGCTCCCACCAATTTTGTTTCTCCTGGCTTGGGAAGTGTTTCGATGTAGCCGGAGACATATCTGGCGGGTATCCCCATCGCCCTAAGACAGCCTATCTGCAAGTGCGCAAAGTCTTGGCATACGCCTCGCTTGTGCTCGAGCACATCGCTCAGGGGGGTGGCAATTGTCGTGAAATTCGAATCGTAGGAAAAATCGTTGAATATTCGGGTAGTAAGATCGCTGACACAGGAGTTCAGCGAATGATCGATATGAAATGATGGCCTGGCGTACTCTTTTAACGCTTCATTGCTCTCGATCATTGGTGAATTGAGTAAAAATTCACGTGCTTCGATGGTTTCCTGGTTCATAGTCTGGCGTAAGTAGTTCAGCGCATCTCCGTATGAAACCCCAAGGTCCAAGTCTAGTTCGCGCGTATCGTTGTTAATTTGAACGTCACTTACTGCGGTAATAATTAATTCGGTGTGTGGCTTCTGAATTTCAAAATTGTAGGTTTTGTTGCCAAAATAATCCGTTCGTTTGCGCGCTTTTGCTGGCTCAGGTGAGAATGTGACAAGACTTTTGAGGCACATCTGGTGTTCGGTGTTTCTGGGAACAACATTGGCCAGGTTGTAGCAGCGCGTGACACGCTGTGCGTATTTGTAGTGTGTGATATGACGAATCCGATAGAGCATTACTGGCCATCCCAGAAAGTAGTCACCAACTGTTGAGGGTCAGTTCGGTGATCGAAGTGCTTGTCACTGATGAATCGATTGAAGTCATCCAATAACTTATCAAGTTGGTGCAGCAGGTTCTCCATATCGTCGCGTTTATCGGAGGTCGTTTCCAACAGTCTCGATAGGCGGGATAGTTTCAGGCTGGTGGTTGCCTCTAGTAGAGCGCGCTCTTCCTCTTCAAGTTCGCCAACGGTGGTATCGGTTTGGGGCAACTTGACGAGGAGCTGTTGTAATCTTTCAAGCTGAAATAATAGCGATCGTGGATTACTGTCGTCCAACATAACCAGTTCCAGCCCCAGTTCGATACCTCTGCGTACTCGGCCGCGCCTCCGGTAGGTGATCATAACTTCCATTGAAATTAACAGCGCAGTCAACAGGGTAGATTGGGTACTTTCTTCTGTGACGGGTATCATCAGGCTCCTGACGCTGTTAATGATTTGCCGGGAACGCTCAATACGTTTTCCCAGCTCCATAAAGCGCCAGCCAACACCGCGGATCATACTTTCCTGCATTAACCCGGATAAAGCCGCGAGTCCGGTTACCAGTGGATCAAGCGCCTCCTCGGGCGCTGAGGTTAGACCGCCTGCCAGGGTGAAATCCAACTCATCCAGCGCATCTCGTAAATCGTTGATAACACGGATGGTATCGGTGGATAGTAGTTCCTTGGACTCATCTGCGCTGGAGAGCATGGCGTTCAGTGTTGATTTGATACTACCCACGCGGTTGTCATCCAATATGATCAACAGTAGCTCTTCCTCGGGAGAGGCTAGAAGTTCATCTGAGGCATCTATGAACCCGGGTAAAGTAACCGTAATCTGGGTGACAGTTTGCAGCAAAATCCGCCTTGCATCGGGGCTAATGGGATCCTCGCCATTAAGCAGCACAAAAACGGTACGTAATAATCGTAGTGATGCTTCGGCTCTCTCCGCATAGCGCCCCATCCAGTACAAATTTTCCACAACGCGACTGGGTAAACTGAGTAGGGCGGAATCCTTTGTGGCCCGGGAAATTTCAGGTGTTGTCTCGAACACGATGGTGCGTTCTGGCTCAGTTGCTGTAACCCAGGTGTCTTTGCTGGGACTGCCGGACTGCATGCTGATAACCTGGCCATGGGTGTGTGTGCTAATGCGGGTAAGGCCTCCGGGGAGCACCATATACGATTTGTCAGTTGCGACTGAAAATGTGCGTAGCAATGTTGGCCTGGGTTCAAGCTTTCCTTCTGAAAAAGCAGGCGTATAGGATTTTTCCAGGCGCACTTGGGCGACAAATTGATGCGGTTTTTTGTGAATAGTGGCAAGTAACTGATTTACTTGCTCTTCACTTAGGTCGCCACCCCAAACACTTTTTATTGCGCTACCACGGTAGGTGGGCTTAATAATTAATTCGCGGATGTTCGCTGTGACGAACTGTAAATCTTGCTCATCTCCACACCAGTAAGTCTTGACTGAATCCAGCCGCAGTTCTCGGCCCAGCAGGTGTTTGCTGATTTGTGGTAAGTATTTAAGCAGCGTGGGATTTTCCAATACTCCGGAACCCAAGGGGTTGGCGATAACGACTTGTCTGGTGCGCACAACTTCCAGTAAGCCCGGTACGCCAAGTAACGAATCACTGCGCAGTTCGACGGGGTCACAAAAAATGTCGTCCACACGCCTAAGAACGACATCGACTCGTTTCAATCCGTCGAGCGACTTCATCCACAAGAAGCCATTGCGTACCAGCAGATCGCCACTTTGGACTAATGGGTAGCCAAGGTAGTTGGCCAGGTGGGCATGTTCAAAATAAGTTTCGTTCTGGCCACCGGGGGTGAGCACCACAATGAGGGGCTCTTCTTCCGAGGCGGAAAGAGAAGACAGCTTTAGGCGTAGACGTTGATAAAAACTGGCGAGACGGTGTACGTGGCTGTCGCGGAAAAGGCTGGGGAAAACGCGTGACATCACGGTGCGGTTTTCCAAGACGTAACCGGCCCCGCTGGGAGCTTGGGTTCGATCTGATAGTACACACATGTTGCCGCCGCGCTGGCGCACCATGTCAACGGCATGCAGTATCAGTTCGTGTTCCCCGGGCAATTGGATACCCTGGCAGGCACGTAAAAATCCACCGTGGCTAAAAAGCGCTTCTGGCGGTAATGCTCCGTGGCGCAATAGCGTGCGTGGACCATAGAGATCTCGCAATACCAAGTTGAATAATTCTGCCCGCTCCAGCAGCCCGGCTTCAATCCCCCCCCAATCCTCACTGTCGATAATATAGGGGACTGGGTCGAGCTCCCAGTTGCTACTGGGAGCAGGCTCGCGACCATAGATATTATAGGTAGCACCGTCGTCCCTGAGGATGCGGCGTGCTTTTTGCTCGCGCTCACGCAGCACCTCGGAACCCAGGTCGCGGAGGCTGTTGAGCAAATAACCCCATTGAGGTTTTATGCTGTTATCTTGAGCGCAGGCCTCATCCAGTTCATGCAGGCCGCTAAGACTGCGATATTCGAGAGTCTCAGCCACCGATGATTGGGACTGGGACTGGGTCTGGCCAAGGGGCTGAGGGTCGCTGGGGTTGGTCACATTTTACCTGTTGAAATTCGTTGTGATTCTGAGGTCTATAACCGTCCTATTATATACAAGTTGTCCTCTAGCAGGCTAAATAAGCGGGCATAGCGGGGCCCCTGCAATTATTTCCGTCGGGGGCTTCGCATATCCAGAATGTAGGGGTACTCCCCGGGCGATTCTTCAGGTGGTGGCTCCATGGGCCTTGGTGCCTGTTGGTTGGGGAAAAACTCTCTGAGAGCATTGATTTCGGGTCGAGGGGTAAATGGCCCCTGTGTGTGGCTCACTGTTTCAAAGCGGTTGATCCGTCGGGATTCGGCTTCGAACGAGTTAACCGGGAAGGTTTCGTAGCTGCGTCCCCCGGGGTGAGAAACGTGGTAGGTACAGCCTCCAATGGAGCGCCCGTTCCAGGTATCGATTAAGTCGAAGGTCAGTGGCACGTGCACACCAATGAGCGGGTGCAGGGCCGAGGGTGGCTGCCAGGCGCGATAACGTACTCCGCCGACATATTCACCGTGGCGTCCGGTACTACGCATGGGTACGCGGCGACCGTTACAAGATAGGATATATCTCCCCTCGGTTAACCCCGTAGCGCGTAGCTGCAAGCGTTCAACGGAGGAGTCGACATAGCGAGAGGTACCAAAACTACTACTTTCCTCTCCCAGCACATGCCACGGCTCCACGGCCCATCGCAATTCAATTTCAATGTCATCCAGTTGGACTCGACCATAGTGAGGAAAACGAAATTCTTCAAAGGCCGCCAGCCATTCCAGTTCAAAGGGGTAGCCATGTGCCTGTAGGTCTTCGACGACAGATTTCATATCCTGCCAGATGTAATGTGGCAGCATGAATCGGTCGTGAAGTTCTGTGCCCCAGCGAATCAGTGGTTTTTGATAGGGTTTGTCCCAGAAGCGCGCCACCAGGCAGCGTAACAATAGTGCCTGCACCAGTGCCATGCGACTGTGTGGCGGCATTTCAAAGCCTCGAAATTCCAGAATTCCCAGACGGCCCGTTGCGCTATTAGGGGAGTAGAGCTTGTCGATACAAAATTCTGCCCGGTGGGTATTGCCGGTAATATCAATTAGAAGGTTGCGTAATAATCTGTCCACGAGCCATGGTTGTGGGACTTCGCCATCAGACATTTGCGAGAAGGCAACTTCCAACTCATAGAGCATTTCATCACGGCCTTCATCGACTCGTGGTGCCTGGCTTGTGGGTCCAATAAACATACCCGAGAACAAATAGGAGAGACTGGGGTGATGCTGCCAAAAGGTGATTAGGCTTCTCAGTAGGTCTGGCCGTCGAAGTATTGGGCTGTCTGCGGGGGTCGCGCCCCCCAGGGTAATATGGTTTCCGCCACCGGTACCGGTATGGCGGCCATCGAGCATAAATTTTTCCGTGGATAGCCGCGATAAACGAGCTTCTTCATAGAGTGAAGTCGTGGTGGCGACCAGCTCCTCCCAGTTATTGGATGGGTGGACGTTCACTTCAATCACCCCGGGGTCTGGCGTGACCAAGAGTTTTTGCATACGAGGATCCCGAGGGGGTTCGTAGCCTTCAATAATAACGGGTAACTCAAGCGCGACCGCGGTCTCTTCAATGGCGGCAATTAATTC
The DNA here is from genome assembly GCA_002367235.1 of Cellvibrionales bacterium UBA3090. Classification (GTDB taxonomy): domain Bacteria; phylum Pseudomonadota; class Gammaproteobacteria; order Pseudomonadales; family Porticoccaceae; genus Porticoccus. Next base: position 9,819 of record DFBC01000124.1, on the reverse strand, counting down.
AACGTAGTCCTCAAGATACTCCAGGGGGGGCATAAAGATATGCAGTCGGCCCTCTCTGGCTTCAACGCACATGGCTGTGCGCACAACATTTTCATAATCGGTGGATTCCTCATCGTCTTCAGACCCCAAGGTATCGTCGTCTTCGCTCGACGTATCTGATGTTGAAAAAGGCATCTCTGAGCGCTTGGCCAGATCCTCGCGAGGTTCAAATGGGTCGCGCTGAGGACGAACTTTGTCCGCCTTCTCTGCCAGCTCGGGTAAATCGTTAAGGGGTAGGCGTAGCCCCATGGGAGAGTCGCCGGGAATCAGTGTGATCCTCTCCCGTTTCATCGGCCACAAACTGCTGCGCCAGATTTTCTGGTCCTCTTCGAGTGGCCAGCCGGTACTTCGCTCCAGGGGTATGACCGCGCCTGAGGGAACAGTAAAGCCTTGCTCGATCAGACGAGCCAGTCGACGACGGTCCAGATCACCCTTAATTTTTTGTGCCAGTATATCCAGGTTTTTTGGCAGGTTTTGTTCCTGCATTAGATAGTAAAGCCCGTCTTCATAGGCCAGTTGACAGCATCTTCGTGGCAGGGCTATCAGGTCGCACAGATAGCGCCCAAATCGAACGGCATCATTTACATCGAGCCCGTAGTCTTTGTCGATCCTCGCCAAAAATTCTGGGTTTTTCCATAATGGCTCGCCATCTTTTCGCCAGAATACACCTAATGCCCAGCGGGGAATTTCTTCCCCCGGATACCACTTTCCCTGGCCATAATGCAGCAGTCCTTCCGGGGCATATCGATCGCGTAAGCGGAGTAGCAGTGTCTTTGCCAGGCTGAGTTTGTCATCACCAATCGCATCGGTGTTCCACTGAGTTGACTCCATATCATCAATGGAGACAAACGTTGGCTCGCCACCCATCGTCAGGCGCACATCGTTTTTCTCAAACTCCTTGTCGACCGCTTTTCCCAGCGCCAATATTTGCTGCCACTGCTCTTCACTGTACGGTTTGGTTACTCGTGGGTCTTCGAGTATTCGCTCCACGGTATTACTGAAGTCGAATTCCACCTCACATTTGTCCGTCGCTCCGGCGATGGGCGCAGCGGAGACCGGATGTGGTGTGCAGGCGAGGGGTATATGTCCCTCGCTGGCGAACAGGCCTGAAGTTGGGTCCAGTCCCACCCAGCCTGCACCGGGCAGGAATACTTCACACCAGGCGTGTAGGTCCGTGAAATCTTCCTCTGCGCCAGAGGGGCCATCCAGAGATTTTTCGTCGGGCTTAAGCTGTACCAGATAGCCGGAGGCAAAGCGTGCTGCCAAGCCCAGATGGCGCAATAACTGCACCAGTAGCCAAGCGGAATCCCGACAGGAGCCCTTGGCTTTTTCCAGCGTCTCTTCCGGGCTCTGTACCCCCGGTTCGAGGCGCACCAGGTATTCGATTTCACCTTGAACCTGTTGGTTCAATTCAACCAGAAAGTCATTGATGGCGCGTTTTTTAACATCTACTGAGGCCAGGAACTGGTTAAATAAGGGGCCACTCTCCAACTTTTCCAGATAGGGTAGTAACTCTTTTTTAACCTGTTTGCTGTATTCAAAGGGAAAGTCTTCTGCGTATTCTTCCACAAAAAAATCAAAAGGGTTTATCACCGTCATATCCGCGATGACTTCGACGTCCACCTCAAACTCGGTGCATTTCTCGGGAAATACCAGTCGGGCCAAGTAATTCCCAAAGGCATCTTGCTGCCAGTTGATGAAATGTTCTTCCGGCTTGATTTTGAGGCTGTAGCTGTGGATAGGCGTGCGTGAATGGGGTGCTGGACGCAGCCGCACGGTGTGTGGCGACATGCTTACTGGCCGGTCGAACTTGTAGGACGTACGATGGTTAATCGCTACACGGATAGTCATTTGTACTTACCGCCTTTAGCCTGTTCGGCTGTATTTTGTGGCTATATCAAAGTTAGGAGAGGTGACTTATGCCTGGTCCGTCAGGAACCAAGTAGTTTCGATTGTGCCATTCAAGGTGATTAGTCTCGCCTGGAATTGGTCGATAAATGCGTGCAGTTCTTCTCTGGTGCGAATTTCCGGGTCAAAACGGGACAGTTTTCGACGTGCTTGATCCAGTAGCTCAAGCGCATCTTTGTTGTTTTTTAGGGGGGCCAGCTCCTGACGCATGCCATTGAGACAGAATTTCACCGAGCGGGGCAACTTGCTCTCGCGCAGAACGAAGTCCACCATTGGCGCTGCGCCCACCTGAGGACCTATTTCTCGGCGATACGCACCCATGGCCGATAGAGATTTAAGTAAGCTGGCCCATATTAATGGATCCACTGTGCTGTGGTGGCGCTCGTCACCCAGCAGGGCCGCAGCGCCGACATCTATGACGCGGGTGGTCATGTCGGCCCGCTCCAGCAGCTTTCCCAGCTTGATAAAACGGTAGGCGTGGCCGCGGGGTAGGGTTGATACAATCATGCCGTTGATCATTTGGCAGCGTGCGATGATGGTTTCCAGAAACTCGTGACGGTTGCGGCGCCCAACTGACTTTTCGGCATACTCCTGAGCGTAGAGATAAAGCTCATTGACGTGTTCCCATACTTCCTCGGGTAATACGTCCCGAGTGGTGCGCACATTTTCGCGGGCGGCACGTATGGCGTGGTATATGCTGCAGCTGTTATCCAGATCGGCGATTAAAAACCTCAGCACATTTTGTTCGTTGTAGGCCCTGTGGTTTTGTTCAAATAACGGTTCGGCATCGAGTATCCTTACCAGTATGTCCCAGTCCGGAGCAGACCCTTTGGGAATATCCATCACCATATGGGTGTAGGCGTGAATCAGCCGCGCGGTATCCTCGGCACGCTCCAGATAACGGGCCATCCAGAATAGCCTCTCCGCAACCCTCGATAGCATGGTCATTTGTTATTCTCCACGATCCAGGTGTCTTTACTGCCGCCACCCTGAGATGAATTAACCACCAGGGAGCCCTTGGTTAGAGCGACGCGAGTTAAGCCGCCCGGTGTTACCCAGGTGTCCTTGCCGTGCAGGATGAAAGGACGCAAGTCCAGGTGCCTGGGTTCTACCGTGTGGTCGACAAAGGTGGGTGCGGTGGACAGAGCCAACGTGGGCTGGGCGATATAATTGCGCGGGTTTTCTTTGATCAATTTGGCGAACTTTGCTCTGGTAGCCTTGGATGCATGGGGCCCGACCATCAGACCATACCCGCCTGATTCATTAGCGGGTTTTACGACTAATTTGTCGAGGTTTTCTAGTACGTAGTTTCGGTCCTTCTCATTCGTGCACAGGTAGGTTTTGACGCTAGCCAGTTTGGGTTCTTCCTTTAGGTAGTAGCGAATCATGTCTGGCACATAGGCATACACGACCTTATCGTCGGCGACACCTGAACCGGGAGCATTAGCGATGGCGACGTTACCTGCTTTCCAGGCGCGCATGATGCCGGGTACTCCCAGTGCGGAGTCTTTTCGGAAGACCTCGGGATCGAGGAAGCTGTCATCGATGCGACGGTAGACCACGTCGACTCGGATGGGGCCGTCAACGGTTCGCATATAGACGTAATCATCATCGCTGACGAATAGATCGTTACCCTCCACGAGTTCAGCGCCCATACTTTGGGCGAGAAAGGCATGTTCAAAATAGGCTGAGTTATAGATGCCGGGCGTGAGTACCACAATGCAAGGGCGCCCCTGATCCTGAGGAGAAAGAGAAGCCAGAGTGCTGTGCAGTCGAGAGGGGTAGTCGTCGAGGGGTAAGATACTGTAATTTTCGAAGAGTTCTGGCAGTACACGTTTGGTGATTTCCCGATTTTCTAGCATGTAGGAAACCCCCGAGGGCACGCGTAGATTATCTTCCAGCACGTAGAATTTACCATTCTTGTCGCGCACCAAATCAGAGCCACAGATATGGGCCCACGCACCATGCCGAGGCGAGACGCCGGCACACTGGGGTCTGTAGTCGCTGGAGTTTAGGACAATTTCGGGAGGTACAATGCCATCGGCCAATATTGTTTGTTTGTTGTATATGTCATCAATAAAGCAGTTCAGGGCTCGACTGCGTTGTGCCAATCCAAGCCGCACCTTGTCCCACTCTTTAGCTTTGATCACACGAGGAATGATATCGAAAGGCCAGGCTCGGTCGATGTTTTTGCCTTCACTGTAGATGGTAAAAGAGATACCCATATCGCGGATGGCAAGCTCTGCCGCAGAACGGCAGTTTGATAATTCTTCGTGTGAAAGGTTTTGCAGTAGATTTACCAGAGGTCGGGCAGCTACGCGGGGTTTGCCGTTTGGGGTTATCAGCTCATCGAAGAAGGAGCCTGGATCATAGTTCTTCCAGCTTTTGTTCATCTACTTTGCTCTCAGACCTTTTCGGCCGTTGGTTTCTAGTCGAAGATACGTTCCTTAATTATTGATGCTGCAACACGCGTGCCATGTTTTTTGAGAAAAGAAGTAAAAATATTTAGCTGGCGGGCGTCTTGTAGAGTTTAGTCCGGTATTGCCCGGATGAGTATCGAAGATTTGGAGGGGCGAAAGTGTATAAGACACAAAAAATTCTGGAGTTGGTTGCCTTTGTTATGCCACCGGTCTGTATTCTAGTTTCTAAAAGAGGTGGGGTTGATCGTTGCTATTGTAAGTGGTGTCGTTGCTCGTAAACCGCCATCCAATGTGGGCCTTTTTTGAGAGAGACCTCTGTTTCAAAATAGTGCTTCATTCGGCGTTTATCTTCTTTGTTGTCCTTTAGTGCCGCACCCATTAAAAAGTTTACTAAATCAGATAGCTGGATTTCACTGTTCCTGTAATAGTAGGCGTGAACTCCCATCGCATGCACGACAGAGATGGCTTCTGCTGTAGACATGACAGTGGCGGCCAGCCTATCGGTGCTTCGTCCATCCAGTGTCTGCCCATTGCGTAGTTCATGAAAGATCGTTACTAACACTTCAATGACTTCTGGCGAGGGCGTTACCTCCACGCCGGATGCTCGGATGAGCTTTTCGGCTTCCCGTGCCACTACGTCGATCTCATCATGAATATTTCGAATGGGTGCGATGGTTTCGAAATTCATTCTCCGCTTTAAAGCGGCGCTCATTTCATGCACACCTTTATCCAGTGAATTTGAGGTGGCGATAATGTTAAAGCCATCCCTTGCATAGACAACGGAGTCTTCTCCTTCAAGTTCTGGAATCTGTATTTGTCGTTCAGATAAAATTGAGAGGATCGAGTCCTGAATATGTTGTGGGCAGCGGGCTATCTCTTCAAAGCGAACCAGCTGACCTTTCACCATACCCTGGTAGATCGGGCTGGCGATTAGGGCTTGTTTCGTAGGGCCGGTATTTTTTAACTGTGCTTCATTCCAGCTATATAAAAGCTGGTTCGTACTAGTAATGGCACCGCCCTGAACGGTTAACGTAGATTGTCCGGATACAGCGCAGGCCAATAATTCAGACAGCCAGGATTTTGCAGTGCCAGGTTCACCAATCAACATCGCACCACGGTTAGTGGCAAGGTTAATGATAATTCGTGTGATCAATTCTCGAGATCCCACAAATTTTGGTTCAATGTTCAGTTCGCGGTCGCCCAGAATAAATTTCTCGACAGCAAAGGGCGATAAATTCCAGCCAGGTGGAACCGAACCTGAATCACACCGTGAAAGTCGCTCTAGTTCTTCGCGGTAGGTTTGTTCTGCGGCGGGTCGCTGAATCGCTTTGTCATTCATAAGGGTTGGTTCCGTTAGGATGTTTTTTCCCACTGCCACCGGGCTTCGGGTGCCATACGCTCTTCCGGTAGTATGCGTGGTAATTCTGAGAGTGGGATATTGCCCTGAATCACATGGTCGAGGGCGCTATCTCTCATGGTTACCAGTCCACAATCCAGAGCTAGTTTACGAAGCTCACCGACCGGGATGTTGCGAGAAATTGCGTTGCGTAATTCAGGGTTAACTTGCAGATATTCCACGACAGCTACGCGCCCGTGGGTGCCCGTATCGTTACAGTTTTCACAACCTCTGCCAATATAGGCCTTGAAACTATCGGGTGTTCCCGAGGGGAATACCTCTTGCAGGATTCTGTCTTCAGGCTCTGCTGGTTCACGACAATGAGGGCAGATTTTCTTGGCCAGTCTTTGTGCGATCACCGCCAGTAATTCACTGGCTAATGAATTTGGCTGTACACCCAAATCATAGAGTCGCTGCATGGCATCCACCGCGTCGTTACAGTGTAGCGTCGATAACACAACGTGACCTGTTTGTGAGGCCCTAATGGCCTCCAGGGACGTTTCGTGGTCTCGTATCTCGCCAACCAGAATTACATCGGGATCCTGCCGAACGAAAGAGCGCATGGCATCGGCAAAATGAAATCCAATATCGGGACGAACGCGAGTTTGTTGAATGTTGCTGATCGAATATTCAATCGGGTCTTCTACGGTGATGACCTTGCGCGTACCGTCGGCAGCCAACAACTGTAAACCGGCATACAGAGTTGTGCTTTTACCCGACCCTGTGGGTCCGACAACCAGTACCAGGCCGGCCGGGTTTTTCAATAGGCGTTTGTAATTTTCAGCAATGACACTGGACAGCCCGAGTTTTTCAATACTGATCAGTTCAGAGTTTTGTGGCAGCAGGCGTATAACCACATGCTCGGCATGAAGCGAGGGCTGAACCTGAACGCGAAGGTCAAACTGCAAGTCGCCGACTCGTAAATGAGAGCGGCCACCCTGGGGTAACCTTCGCTCGGCGATATTCAGTTCGGCACGCAGTTTAATCACGTTAATCAGGCCTTTTAACTCGCTTGGGCTGATATCGTAGTGAGAGATATCCTGCATCTCTCCATCAATTCGCAAACGTACCCGGACAATATTGTTGTATTGCTCCAGATGAATATCGCTAGCTCGCTCGGCGACAGCATCGAGTAACAATGCCTCAAATAAAGAAACTAGATGTGCGCCAGCCTCGGGTTTATGGTTGCCCAGTAAATCCTCGGTTTGTTCGGGTTCCAGCTTCTCGATGGGCGGCTGTAGCGGTGACATTTGCGCCTGCATACAGAGGTCTGTGGCAGACCAGAGGCGACGAAAGTCAGTCGGTGTCACCAATAGTGTTTCAATTTTGTGATCCGGGAACACCTTTTGAATCTCAGCCATAGAGGCATTGGGATTGCTGGTGGCAACCTTGAGAACATTGTCTTTGGTGTAAAGTGGAATCAAATGATGGTGATCCAGAAACGCCTGGGAAAAGCGATTGAAAATCTTTGGGTCGACCCATTTCAGCAGATGGTCGACATTGCCCAGCTCAACGCCGTATTGCTTCGACAGCGAACGGTATAGCTCCATGTCGTCTACATTAATTAGCTGGCGAACTTCATCAATAATCAGCGTTTTATTGGTTTTAGCTTTGCGTCGTGCCTCGGCGAGTATGTCGTCATTGATAAAGCCTAATTCAATCAGAATTTCATCCTTGTTCTGAACAAAATCGAGATAACCGTATTCGCTGCGTAGGTAGTTGTGGTGCCCATCCCCGGTATACTTAACCAGTTTAAGTAATGATGAGTCTGCACACTCTACACAGATCATCTGGCCAAAGGGGGTCAGCTGTTTAAACAGATCCGACTTATCTTCAACATTGGGGGTGGAGACAACAACAATATCGAACGGAGCCTCTTGTGGTGCGCCATCAGAACCTTCACCGTGGTAGATCACCACATTGCCGAGGTTGAGCTTACTCAGCTTTTCCATGGCTACATCGGCCAGTGATGCAGATTTTTCGATACCGATAACCTGTCGGGCAATATGGGACAGAACCGCACTGGTATAACCGAGACCAACCCCGATTTGTAAGATTTTGGGATTGGCGGTGAGCTTCAGCACACTAAAGATATGACGGAGAGTTTCAGTAGAAGGAATACTTCTACCCACGACGAGACCATCTTGCTCACAGTTCACAAAGGCGCGGCGATCCACGTCATTGAGTGCTTGTTCAATACGCGGATCAACTGTGTCGTTTGGATATTTTGTCGATTGAGTTTTAGTGTTAGTCATGGGCGTTTTTAGTCTTCTATGTCATTTCAGGTTAGCTGAGAAGTAGAGGCATAGGTTTGCTTTAGCACAATTACCTAGCTGAAATAGATGGTATTTCAGACTAAGGATAAAGATTGTGCACCAGATAGGTGAGGTCTGTCGATGTGCTGGGGCAATACGCAAGAGGGCAGCAGTGTCGGGCTAAATAGTTTTAGCCGTGGGTCTTGAACAAGTATGCGTACTGGAGAGTTGTTGCCTAGACTTTGTTCATGAGTAACAAGGAAATAGCTATGAATAGTGTTCAACAGCTTCAGGCAACCGTCGATGCATTAGCGGCGAAAGGTAAAGGTATTCTGGCTGCAGATGAAAGTAGCCCGACAATCGCTAAACGGTTTGATGCCATAGGGGTAGAGTCGACGGAAGAACATCGCCGTGCTTATCGCAGCCTATTGTTTTCAACCCCGGGTCTCGGTGAATTTATCAGTGGGGTTATTTTGTTTGAAGAAACATTAAGTCAACGTGACGACCGTGGTGTCCCCTTGCCTGAACTGTTGATTAAACAGGGCATCGTGCCCGGCATAAAGGTTGATAAAGGAAAAATTCCTCTCGATGGCGGTGAGCCTGGCGATGAAATTACTGTGGGTTTAGACGGTTTGGCGGAACGTTTAGATCGCTATAAAGAGCAAGGTGCGCAATTTGCCAAGTGGCGCGATGTCTATACCATTTCTGAGTGCACGCCAAGTTCATTGGCGATTGATGAAAATGCCCGGGTGTTAGCCTGCTATGCCAGGATTTGTCAGCAGGCAGGCTTGGTTCCGATTGTCGAGCCCGAGGTACTGATGGATGGCGACCACAGCATAGAGACCTGTGCCAAAGTGACAGAAGCCGTGCAGCATGCGGTGTTCCAGGCGCTGGTGAAGGAGGGGGTGTCGCTGGAACATATGCTCTTAAAACCCAATATGATTGTGCCGGGTAAAGACTGTGCAAAACAAATGACGTCTGAACAAATCGCTCACGAGACAGTTCAGGTTTTAAGAAGAACAGTGCCTGCGGCAGTTCCCTCGATTCACTTTCTTTCCGGTGGGTTGTCGGACGAAGCTTCAACCAGATATTTGAATGCGATGAATCAAATAGGGCCACATCCATGGGAGCTAAGCTTTTCTTATGGTCGCGCTTTGCAGCATCCAGCTTTGATCGCCTGGCAAGGCGATGCCGCTAATGCGAAACAAATGCAAGCGGCGTTGTATAAGCGGGCCAAGCTAAATGGTATGGCTCGATATGGTCTATACTCGCCCGATATGGAGTGACGCTGTTGGTCGAAATGTAGTTCGGTCATTTAAGGAAGAGGGGTTATGATAGGCAATTCCATCCGAAAAATGCCCCAACCCAATATTTTATAAAAAATTCTGGCAATGTCGATGTTTGGCCCCCTGAGATCGGGTGCCTACATATTAGGACGCCAGTATTCCTATCATCCGCGGTTGACAGCATTCAGTATTGAAGCAGCAATTTAATATCAAACAAGAGACAGGCTATTCATGGCAAATAAAGATTTTATTCATCAACGCATATGCGTTTATGCAGGAACAGAGTTTGACCCCGCTGTCGATGAGCAAGTGCAGGAGATTTTGCGGGCCAAATTTAACATTCACTTGCCACAGAGGGCATCATTTAATGAATCACTCGCATCAACGACAAGTGATCATGAACTTATACGTCTTATATTAGATTATCGCACAATGGAATAGTGGCTGTAAGTCATGCCGCTAACAAGCACAGGCGCAATGGCCTTTCTGCCAAAGGGTGCAACCAAGTCTTCTAG
>DFBC01000050.1 GCA_002367235.1 Cellvibrionales bacterium UBA3090 | reverse complement strand
CAGCTCATCTAAGGCGGTGCGGTTCATTACACCGGTAAGGGCGTCGTGGAAGGCGATTTTCTCTAATGCTTGGTAGTCGATGCTATTTTTTAGATAGTAAACGAGGATATCTATACTCTGTTTTTGGGTAAACAAGTCCTGCTCAGAAAAAGGCTTTTGGTTGCTAATGGTGATTTCGCCAAGGTAATGTTTTTCCAGACGGAGAACATAGTGAGTTTCGTGCTGTTGTTTCGAGCCCGCGGACAGTACGAGGTTTTCGTCTGGATGAACATAGTCGATGCCGGTTATCGAGTGTTGCTCGATCAACCAGCCATAAAATCGGTTGATTAGGCTGGAGGTGTCGAGTGTTCCAGTGAGCCGTTGGTGGAGTTGCAGTTGTGTTCCTTCAGATAATACCAGTGGCTCATTCTTCGCTGAATTTGATTCGGCGGCCTGGTTTTTGGGGGCCATAATAGCCGGTTTGATTGAAGAGACTTTTTTCATAGTAGAATTTCTTGTATTTCTTATGGTTGTAAGAGAAAGGAATACTATGTTGTTCAGTTTGTGCATATTTTAGGCATTATTAGCGCAGTTTTACAGAAATAACAAATAAATGATGGGTCAAAAGGGGCTGTAGGCCGGGGGTTGATCTGTTCAGTGGAGTAAAAGCTGCCGGTGATAGCGTTTTCGTGGCAAACCTTGTAGATGTTAACGTCAAGATATCGGTTGTTCAGGCATAACTCTTTTCGTTCTTTACCGGTCAAAGAGGTTGGTCAAGCATCGGTCAATATGTTCTGATGGTGTACATGTCAGTTCTATTTTATCGATAATTATTTTTGCGGACGTAGTGATGAAAAAACATATTCAGAAAGACCCTTTTGCCGGTCGTGAAGCCGCGAAATACGATAACCCGGTTCCCAGTCGGGAATATATTCTCGATTTTTTGAGCGAGAGTATTGGCCCACTTACTTATGAGGAGCTTTGTTCGGCGTTTGATGTACAGGGTGATGATGCTCGGGAGGCGCTGCGTCGGCGGTTGGCCGCTATGGAGCGCGACGGTCAGACTATTCGTAATCGCCGGAATGCCTATGGCGCTCTCGATAAGATGAACCTTATTAAGGGGCGGGTCATTGGCCACCCCGAGGGCTTTGGCTTTGTTGTTCCCAATTTGGGTGGAGGGGATCTTTTTCTCTCTAGTCGTCAAATGCGACGAGTGATGGACGGCGACGAAGTGCTGGTTCGTGTCGCGGGGGTGGATCGAAGAGGGCGTTCTGAAGCGTCGATTGTCGAGGTGGTGGAGCGCCGCACACGTACTCTTGTTGGGCGATACTTCATCGAGAGTGGTATGCATTTTGTTCGCCCGGATAATCCCCGAATTATTCAGGATATTATGATCCCTCCCGATCAGCGGGGAGAGGTGGAGCCCGGGCAAATTGTAGTAGTGGAAATTACCACTCAGCCCAGCCGGAACAACCTTCCTGCCGGGCGTATCGTTCAGGTGATGGGCGACCATCTCGCACCCGGGATGGAAATTGACATTGCTATTCACAACTACGGTATTCCCAGTGAGTGGCCAGACTCGGTGCTGGAGCAAGCTGAGTCCATTCCTGTTGAGGTCGCTGCTGACGATACCGCTAATCGTGTTGATTTACGCCATTTACCCTTTGTGACGATCGATGGGGAAGATGCACGTGATTTTGATGATGCCGTCTATTGTGAACCCCGCAGTAGGGCAGGCTGGAAGCTCTATGTCGCTATAGCCGATGTGTCTCACTATGTGGCAGTGGGCAGTCCTTTGGATCTCGAAGCTTATCAGCGGGGTAACTCAGTCTATTTTCCTCAGCATGTTGTTCCGATGCTGCCAGAAAAGCTTTCCAATGGACTCTGTTCGTTGAACCCCCAAGTGGATCGACTGACTATGGTTTGTGAAATGTCACTGGATGCTAATGGTCAGGTGACAAAGTTTCAGTTCTACGAAGGGTTGATCTACTCTCATGCTCGTCTGACCTATACACAGGTTGCAGGAATGATTGCCCAGCGAGGGGTTAGAGACAGCGGTGTCCGCAAGCAATTTCATGCGGTGGTGAGTCATATCGATCACCTTTATGAGCTTTACTTGAGGTTGCATCAGTCTCGAAACGACCGTGGTGCTATCGATTTTGAGACTCAGGAAACACGTATATTATTCGATGCTGAAAGAAAAATTCAGCAGATTATTCCGTCGGATCGTACCGAAGCGCACAAGCTAATTGAAGAGTGCATGCTCTGTGCTAATGTCTGTGCCGCTACCTTGTTGGAAAAGAATAAATTAGCCGGGTTATATCGAGTACACGAAGGGCCAAGGCAAGAGAAGTTGGAAAACTTGCGAGAGTTTCTTGGTGAGTTGGGATTGGGGCTCCCCGGTGGAGAAGACCCATCACCGAAGGATTTCCAGCGAGTGCTTGCCCAAGTGTCGGGCAGGCCAGATGCCAGCGTTATTCAAACGGTTATTCTCAGATCGATGAACAGGGCTGAATATACCCCTGACAACAATGGTCACTTTGGCTTGAATTATCCGGCGTACGCCCACTTTACCTCACCGATTAGGCGTTACCCTGATTTGCTTGTTCACAGAGCGATTCGTTATCTGATTCGTAGAAAGGGACGAATCAGTCACGCCAGAAAAGTCGAGGGTGCTCCAGTTTTAAATCGCAGCCAGATATACCCCTACGATGAAGAGTGGATGGTCTCCTGCGGTGAGCAGTGTTCAATGACCGAACGCCGTGCCGATGAGGCAACCAGAGACGTGGTTGACTGGTTGAAGTGTGAATATTTATTGTCTCGCGTTGGCGAAGAATACGACGGCGTCGTCGCTTCGGTAACCGGGTTTGGTTTATTTGTTCAGCTGATGGATATGTATATCGAAGGGCTGGTACATATTACCGGGTTGCCCAAGGATTATTATTATCATGAGGTGGCTCATCATCGGTTAATCGGTGAGCGTACTCACCGAGTATTCAGGCTTGGCGACAAACTTAAAGTGCGAGTCAGCAGAGTTAACCTGGATGAACGAAAAATTGATTTTGATCTTGTGGAGGAAGGGCGAAGAAAAAGTAAGAAAGATATTCATGTAAGCCCCAAGGCATTGGAATTGGCGGCGGAGCATGAGGAATCCAGATCCAAAACAAAGAAAAAATCGGCAAAAAAAACTGAAGGCAAGTCTGCTCGTGGGCGGAGACCTTCTTCCGGTAAAATTTCTTCTGGGGCGCAGCCCCCAAGAGCAGCGGGCAAGAAATCTAAAGCAAAAACAGCTCGAAAAAAAATAAAACCAAAAAAGTCACCACCTCCTCGAAGCTAAGTTAACGGGGCTGTTTGATAATGGAACTGAATTAATGGTAAAGAAAGACACAAATAAAACCGATGACAGTTGTGAGTGGCTGTTTGGTATACATGCGGTACAGGCAATTCTGAAGACCTCTCCGGATAAGATAGATGAGGTTAGAGTTCAGAAAGGCAGGGATGATCAACGCCTGAAAAAATTGATTAGTCTGGCGGAGCAACAAGATATTCCTGTGACTTGGGTACTTCGATCCGATTTGGATGCGCTGGCGGGCGGGCGTCATCAGGGGGTGGCTGCATTATGTCGTGGTGCCGATATTCAGGATGAAAACTATCTCTATGAGTTGCTTGAGCAATTGGATCAAGCCCCTTTTTTGCTGGTGTTGGATGGGGTAACCGACCCTCATAACCTCGGTGCCTGTATGCGCTCGGCGGATGCGGCAGGTGTTCAGGCTGTTATTGTCCCTAAAGACAATTCTGTTGGAATGACCCCAACCGTACAAAAAGTGGCATGTGGTGCAGCTGAAAGTGTTCCCTTGGTCGTCGTGACGAATCTTTCCCGCACATTGAAGCAACTTCAAGAGCAGGGGCTTTGGATTGTGGGTACCGCCGGTGAAACCGAGCAGATGATTTATGATGTGGATCTGAAAGGCCCTTTGGTGATGGTGATGGGTGCCGAGGAAAAAGGGTTGCGTCGTCTGACCCGGGAAAATTGTGACCTTTTGGTAAAGCTGCCTATGGCGGGAGCGGTGAGTAGTTTGAATGTCTCAGTGGCCACAGGCGTTTGTTTGTTCGAGGCCGTTCGCCAGCGGTCTTGAGTGCTGAAGATAATGGTGGGGGAGTGAGTGTTATTAAACATGGAAAAGTTATAAAGCATCGAGTGATTCAGAATAACCAGGTAGCGACCCAAAACCTGGTGGTGAGTCTTCCCAATGTGATTAGTGCTATCAGAGTGGCTCTGGTGCCGGTACTTATTTTTCTGGCCATGGAGAAAAAGGCCGATGTTTTTTTATGGGTCTTGGCGTTCTCTTTATTTACCGATTGTCTTGATGGCTATCTAGCTCGTCGGCTGGGACAGGTTACCGATTTAGGTACTCGGCTCGACAGTTGGGCCGACCTCATAACCTACGCTGTTATGTTACTAGGGTTAAAGTTGATTTGGCCGGAAATATTTGGTCGTGAGTCTGGTTATTTGGTTATCGCTTTCAGTTTCTGGATCGTTCCCTTGCTGGTGTGTTTGGTCAGATTTAAGTGTTTTCCAAGCTATCACACGCTGGCGGCAAAGATCGCTGCGATTTCTGTTGCGCCAGCGTATTTTGTGGCTGCAATTTGGGATTACTCCTTGATGTTTCGCGCGGTCCTATTGTTTTATTTGTGGGTAGCGCTAGAACAGGTGATTATTACGTCAATTTTGCCAAGGTGGCAGGGGAATGTGGCGGGCTTTTGGGCCGCAGCTACTATTGCTCGTGGTTCTGGTGAGACGGTTGGCGGGCAGCCAGAGAGTTAATCTGCACTGCCCGGTAATACTCAATAACGCTCAATAACTAGGAAAAACCTACTTAAATACGCAATGCTTGGCAAAGTCGCTGGCCTCATTGGCCGACCAGTCACCCTTAGGTTTTTCTTTCATGTTTTCGCACCAGGCATCACTGCCAACTTTTGTGCAACCCGTCAAAGACAGGACGAAAACAGTGGTGAGCAATAACGAAAGCTTTTTCATTTTATTATCCTTGAAAATGGTCAGAGTCGAAGTCGCACAATAATAGCGCGTTCCAAAGAGTGCTTGTACTCCCAAATGACACGATTTCATGCTTGATATACCCCGCACATGCCCGTAGAATGCCGGCCCTTGGTCTCTTTGGGCCAATAACTCCTTGTTGCATCGCATGGGGCGAGCAACTACTAACCCGTAAGGAGGCACAATGCGTCACTACGAAATCGTATTTATGGTTCACCCGGACCAGAGCGAACAGGTTCCGGGCATGATTGAACGTTATACCGCTACTATTAATGGTGGTGAGGGTAAAGTTCATCGTCTCGAAGATTGGGGTCGCCGTCACTTGGCATACCCGATTAATAAAATTCACAAAGCTCATTACGTGCTGATGAACATTGAATGTGGTCAGGATGTATTGGATGAGCTTAATTCTAATTTCCGCTACAACGACGCTGTTATTCGCAGCGCAGTGTTTAGTCAGGATGATGCCGTAACAGTCGAATCTCCGATTATGAAGTCTGAAAAGTCTGAAAAGTCTGAGCGTCGTGAGCGCCGTCCTGAAGAACCTCGGGCAGAAAGATCTGAAGCTCCAGCTCCAGCNNNNGAAGCTCCAGCAGCAGAAGCTTCTGCTCCGGTAGAAGAAACTACCGATCAAACTGCGGAAAAGGGAGAATAATCCATGGCTCGTTTTAATCGTCGTCGTAAGTTTTGCCGTTTTAGTGCGGAAGGTGCTGCCGAGATTGACTACAAAGATCTGGATACCCTTAAGCAGTACGTTTCCGAGACTGGAAAAATTGTACCTAGCCGTATCACAGGTACCAAGGCTAAGTATCAGCGTCAGTTAGCAACCGCAATCAAGCGCGCTCGCTTCCTGGCTTTGCTGCCCTATACGGACAGCCACAAGTAATTTATAGAAAGGTTGCCTGATGCGTGCCCTGGCTGAATTTATTATGCGTGGGCGCTTGCAGGCTTACCTTGTAGCGCTTTTTGGCAGCTTGCTGCCATTGCTAAGCCCGGCTGCTATCAGCTTGGTGACCCTAAGTAGAGGGTTGTCAGAGGGTTTGTTGGTCATGCTTTGGGCGTTGTTGCCTTTGCTGATAGCATTTTATGTCAGCGAGTTAAGCCCAATGATCACTCTTTCCTCCATTGCCGGTCTGATGGTGGTTGTAGTTGCCTCGGCATTGTTGAGGTTAAGTACCTCGTGGTCTCGTACACTGATTTTTATTGTTGTCATCAGTGGTGTTGCCACGAAGTTACTCGATTTCTTGTTTCCAGAGCAGGCGAATGCCCTTGAGCTGGTTGTTGCCAATCTGTTTCGTCAGGTGCAACAGGAACAAGAGAGTGCATTTATACCCGGTCGCACCTTTCTATTGGGCGTCATTGGCTATGTTATTGCGCTAACCTCGATTGTTTGTTTGATGCTGGGTCGCTGGTGGCAGGCGATGCTATATAACCAGGGTGGGTTCCGTTTGGAGTTTCACCAGTTGCGTTTTAGCTTGGTGACGGCTGTTGCCCTGTTTGCAGGGGTTGTAGTTTGTTACTTCGCGCCTCAGGAGTATTCCAGCTGGGCTGGATTGCTGGGGTTACCCCTACTGTTGGGTGGTATCGCACTGGTTCACCATTCAGTAGCGTTTTACCAGCTGGGTACGCACTGGTTAGCAATATTTTATGTGGGATTGTTTATGGTTGGTCCCATGAGTTTGATACTGGTTGGGTTAGGATTCCTCGACAGTATTATGAATATACGTTCTCGACTGGTAAGGCGCTCTAGTGGCTCCTGAATCCAGCAGAGCAAATTAGGTTTAACAAGAGAGGAAATCCGAGATGGAAGTTATTCTTCTGGAAAAAGTCGGCAAGCTCGGCAGTATCGGTGACAAGGTCAATGTCAAGGCGGGTTATGGTCGTAATTACTTGATCCCTACCAATAAGGCGGTATTTGCTACTGCTGATAACTTGGCAGCATTTGAAGCCCGTCGTGCAGAGCTGGAGGCGGCAGCCGCTGAAGCTCGCGCAGCAGCTGAAGCTCGTGCAGCACAGCTGGCCGGCGTTGAGTCTATTATCATCACTGCAAACGCTGGCGATGAAGGCAAGTTGTTTGGTTCTATCGGTACTCAGGATATTGCTGATGCGCTTACGGCGGCAGGTGTTGAAGTCGTTAAGAGCGAAGTGAAGCTGCCTGAAGGCGCTCTTCGGGAAATTGGTGAGTACGAGATCGACATTCAGTTACATGCTGAAGTGACTCAGGTTATCAAGCTGTCCGTTGTTGCTGAGTAGTCGTCGAGTAAATCGCTGACATCCGACAGTTTTTGTCAGATGAAAACCAGTACAATACGGCACTGCACTGAGTGATATACGATGTGACAGTGCCGTTTTTACAGGTGGCCTTTTTTATAGGTGCCCGCTTTTGCAGGTGACAGTGTGATGGTTGAGAACCGAGGCAGCGAGGAACAGCAACTTCCTCATTCCGTTGAGGCTGAGCAGGCTGTGCTCGGCGGATTAATGCTGACCAATGACTCTTTTGACACAGTCGCCTCCGTCATTTCTGAAAAAGATTTCTTTGCACAAGATCATCAGCTGATCTTTGAAAATATGCGGGCTCTTTCAGCCGAAAGTAAGCCGCTTGATGTCATTACGCTTTCCGAAACCCTTCAAAACAATAATGAGCTGGATCAAGTAGGTGGCGCAGCCTATTTGGTGGAACTAGCCAATAATACACCGAGTTCTGCAAATATTGGTGCTTATGCACAAATTGTCCTTGAACGCTCAATCATCAGACAGCTGATTACGGCTGCCAGTGATATCGTTAAGAAAGGTTTCAATCCCCTGGGTTCTGATAGTAGTGCTCTACTTGCAGAGGCCGAACGTAAGCTGTCAGATATTATTGAAAATCGCCCCAAGTTAGGCGGTTTTAGGGGTGTCAATGAGCTGCTCAAAGAAGCGGTTGAGCGAATAGACGAACTATTTAACACGGATGCGGATATTACCGGCATCAGTACCGGCTTCACCGAGCTGGATAACATGACGTCGGGTTGGCAAAAAGCCGATTTGGTGATTGTTGCTGGTCGACCTTCAATGGGTAAAACCTCGTTCGCCATGAACATGGTGGAGCATGCGGTACTTAATCAGGATAAACCCGTACTGGTTTTTAGCCTGGAAATGCCAGCCAGCCAGCTGATTATGCGCTTGATGTCATCCCTTGGAAAAATCGATCAGACGCGAATGCGTTCCGGGAGTCTTTCTGAGGACGATTGGCCTCGTTTATCCAGCGCGGCGTCAAGACTTAAGGATCGCCCTCTGTTTATAGATGACACGCCCGGCATCAAGCCGATGGAATTGCGTAATCAGATAAGGCAGCTAGCTCGAGAGCAAGGTGAACCCGGTTTGATTATGGTGGATTACCTGCAATTGATGAGTGGTAGTGTCCCTACAGAAAACCGTACCAATGAGATCACCCAGATCTCCCGGGAATTAAAAAACATTGCCAGAGAGTTTAACTGCCCACTCATTGCACTTTCGCAGTTGAGTCGTAACCTTGAAAACCGTCCCAATAAGCGACCGATTAACTCTGATTTGAGGGAGTCGGGAGCGATTGAGCAAGATGCGGATGTTATTGCGTTTATTTATCGCGATGAGGTATATAACGAAGAGAGTCCGGATAAAGGCGTAGCAGAGATTATCATCGGTAAGCAGCGTAATGGTCCTATTGGCACCTGTAATCTTGCGTTTCTTGGTAAATATACCCGTTTTGAAAATCTCGCCAGAGATTATTTCGCAGAGCAGTAGTTACCCGGACGTTTCACTATGCAGATTTTTCATACCATTCAAGGACTCCGGGACGCGCTTAATGAAGCTCGTCAGCAGGGAAAGCGTATTGGTTTTGTCCCGACTATGGGCAATCTTCATGATGCCCATATCGAATTGATCAAAAATGCTCAGCAGAGCAATGATATTGTGGTCTGTTCTATTTTCGTCAATGGCCTTCAGTTTGGCCTTAATGAAGATTGGGATAAGTACCCTCGAACATTTGAGGGCGACTGCAATAAGTTACGCGAAGTGGGTTGTGATTTCCTGTTTCACCCCGATGATAATGAAATGTACCCGAATGGGCTCGACACCCAGACACGGGTGATATGTTCAACTATGACGGACGTGCTTTGTGGTGCCAGCCGACCTGGGCATTTTGAGGGGGTGACCACTGTCGTCACCAAACTCTTTAATATAGTGCAGCCAGATGAGGCAGTGTTTGGTGCCAAAGATTACCAGCAATTGGCGGTTATTCGTCGAATGGTGGAAGACCTTTGTATGCCTGTCGAGATCACGGCATCACCGATTCATCGTGAACCCGATGGCTTGGCAATGAGTTCTCGGAACGGCTTCCTTTCCAAGGATGAAAGGTTAAAAGCGAGCCAGCTAAATAAAAGTTTAAACTGGGTTGCTGACCAGATTAAAGCGGGTAACCGTGATTTTATTGCCTTGGAAGAGGAAGCGAATAGGCAGATTGAGGCAGCGGGTTTTAAACCTGATTATGTTACCATCAGTAACAGTAAGACGCTGGAACTAGCGGCTGTAGATGACGAACATATTACCGTGCTGGGAGCAATGTACACTTCCTCGGCACGGTTGATAGACAATATTTCACTGAATTAGAGGATCATCACTATGTTGAGCACCCTGCTTAAAGGCAAGTTGCATATGGGTACAGTGACCCATGCGGAACTATGGTATGACGGTTCCTGTGCCATTGATTCGGATCTACTCGATTTGGCCGGATTGAGAGAGTTTGAGCAAATTGACATTTATAACGTCAATAATGGCGAGCGAATAACTACCTATATTATTCGTGGAGAACCAGGTTCTGGGATTATTTCCATGAATGGTGCTGCCGCGCGTAAATGCCAAGTTGGTGACCAGGTTATTATTGCCACCTACGCACAGTACACCGAAGAAGAAATGGCCACGCACAAACCAAAATTGGTCTACCTTAATTCAGATAATACGGTCGAGCGAGCCTCGAATACCATCCCTGTACAGGCAGCCTGAGGGCTGCTTGATACGTTCTAGCGCGCTCTGATTTTACGTTGGTATCTGTTCGTCGCTTATTCTGTGTTTAAGTGCCTTTATTTTTGGGCAAAAAAAACCGGTAGTATCAAACTACCGGCAAAAAGTTGCTGGGGTATAAATTTTCTGGGAGGACTTCAGGGGGTGGAAGCACGCAACGTTTTGATGGCCTCCGCTATCTCGGCCAGGCTTTCTGGGTCATCAATTGTTGAGGGAATAGAGTAGGGCTTCCCATCTGCAATTTGACGCATGGTGCGTCGGAGTATTTTCCCGGAACGGGTTTTTGGCAAACGCGGTACAACCACAGACTTGTCGCAACTACCAATCGCCCCAATTTTTTCCCGAACCATTTGTCTGAGTTCTTCTACCAAGACCTCTGTATCGATATCTGTGCCATCTTTGAGTACAACCAGGCCCATAGGCAGTTGACCTTTCAATTGATCTTCAACGCCAATGACCGCGCACTCAGCTACAGCCGGATGAGATCCTACGACTTCCTCCATTCGCCCTGTGGA
>DFBC01000068.1:6494-10988 GCA_002367235.1 Cellvibrionales bacterium UBA3090 | reverse complement strand
AATGATCTGGCCTTCCTGTTTAGATAATTCTTTAAGAACTGCTTTTAGCCGTTCCTCAAAATCACCTCGAAACTTGGCACCCGCCAACAGCGCGCCCAAATCCAGTGAAAGAATCAGCTTGTTTTTAAGGCCCTCAGGGACTTCGCCGTTCACAACACGCTGGGCCAAACCTTCGATAATGGCGGTTTTTCCGACCCCGGGTTCACCAATTAATACGGGGTTATTTTTGGTCCGACGCTGTAACACCTGAATGGTACGGCGAATTTCATCATCTCGACCAATCACTGGGTCAAGCTTACCCTCAGCGGCACGCGCTGTTAGGTCAATGGTATATTTTTCCAATGCTTGGCGATTACCTTCCGCCTCTGGATCTGTCACGGCTTCTCCTCCACGAATCTTGTCTACGACAACCTGTAATTTTTCCCGGTCACCATGGCTAGCCAATGCCTTACCTACAGCGCCTTTATCCTCAAAGGCTGCCAACATAATAGCTTCGCTTGAAATATACTGATCACCCTGTTTCTGTGCCTGCTTATCAGCCAAATTGAACAGCTTGCCTAACTCTGGAGACAAGCTGATTTCACCCGTCGGCGACTGAACCTGCGGCAGTGCCTCCAAGAGTTTTTTTAATTCGGCTTTTAATCCAGCAATATCAAAGCCCGCCTGACTCAGCATAGGACTAATGGAACTACCCTGTTGATTCAGCAATGCCAAAATCACGTGTACCGGCTCGAGGGCGGGGTTGTCCTTGCCTACAGCCATCGACTGGGCATCTGAAACAGCATTCTGTAAATGATGGGTAAAACGATCAAAACGCATAGTCGACCTCAATTCTGTTTGTTAAACAACAAATTGGGGCTGGAGAGAATATTTCAAGGACTGCGGTATTTTTAGCTGATCCAGATCAAGCTAGCCATTCGACCCGTTTGCCCATCTCGTCGATAGGAATAAAAATGCTCGACATCTTCATAGGTGCAAAAATCACCACCATAGATTTGAGCGACACCCGCTGAATTTAACGCTATTTTGGCAAGGCTGTAGAGGTCTGCCTTCCAATGCAAATCATCCATTCTGACAAAGCAATCTCTGATTTGACGACGCATATTCGGAGCACCTTTAGCTAGAAAGGCATCAAGGACGTCACCGCCTACCTCAAAATTTGGCTGGCTAATTGCAGGCCCCAGATAAACCAGCAGCTCAGAGGCATGAGAATCAAACTGCCTGATGGCCTGATCGACAATACCTGAGGCTAGCCCCCGCCAACCGGCATGAATAGCCGCCACCTCGGTACCCGTCATATTACAAATAAGCAGTGGCAAACAGTCTGCGGTCATCACCGTACACACCGGGCCCACTCGATTGGTATAACACCCGTCGCCAGTGCGAATCATGCCATCCGTATCGGCCAAAACAATGGCGTTACCATGTACCTGCCTTAGCAACTGAGGTGGCACAGATAACTGCAGCTGCTCCGATAATATTTGCCAGTTTTTTTCTACAATACCGGCGTCATCACCCACATGAAAGGCCAAATTCAGTTCATCCCAAGGCGATACCGACAGCCCTCCTTTACGAGAGCTTATCGCGGCATGAACATTTTCAGGCGCAGGCCAATCCGGCATTAAAACGGTCATTACACGGCTCGTGCATCGGCTTCGAGCGCAGCAAGCAGGGTTTCAAAGTCAGCGGGAGGAGGAACCTGCCACTCCATATATTCACCGGTTTCCGGGTGAATTAATCCCAGCTTAGCGGCGTGTAATGCCTGGCGTTTAAAATGGCGGAGGGTATCGTGCAATTCTGGCGTAGCCCCTTTTGGCAACCTAAGGCGCCCCCCATAAACGGCATCCCCCACCAAAGGATAACCGATGTGGGACATATGTACGCGTATTTGGTGGGTTCGCCCAGTCTCCAACTTGACCCTTATATGGGTATGATTGGCAAAGCGTTTAATGATTCGATAGTGGGTTATGGCATCCTTCCCACCAAATGCCACAACGGCCATTTTTGTTCGAGCCTGCGGGTGACGCCCCATGGGTTTATCCACGGTCCCACCCCCCGTCATCACGCCTTGAACCACGGCCTGATACTCTCTGCTCACTGTTCTTTCTTGCAACTGCTGAACCAAGGAATGATGGGCTGCCAGCGATTTAGCCACAACCATTAAACCGGTTGTGTCCTTATCTAAACGATGCACAATCCCGGCACGAGGAAGGTTTTCATTATCGGGCACATGGTGAATTAAACCGTTGAGCAATGTACCCGTGTAATTTCCTGCTGCGGGATGAACGACCAATCGGTCTGGTTTGTTAATGACCAGAAGATGTTCATCCTCATAGGTGATATCGAGCTCAAGAGGCTCTGGCTCCCATTCTCCCTCAGGTTCCAGGTCAACATTGACGGTTAATACCTCCCCACCTAGCAGCTTGTCCTTTGAACGGGATAATTGTCCATCAACCAACAAATCACCCTCCTTAATCCACTGCTGTAATCTGGAGCGAGAAAAATCACTAAATAGCTCCGCAGCAACCTGATCAAGACGGCTTCCAGCCCTCTCTGATGGTACTTTCGCTTCCAATTTTATTGGATCAGTCATCGATGTTTTGCTTCCCGTCTGGCCTGTGGTTAAATAGCCAATCTTACAGGCATTGTGCCAGCTAACAAGAATACTTTACCCCTTACTCATCAGGATTTAACTACCACCATGCGATTTCTGACCCCTCTACTGTTATCCTCAATATTAATGGTTACCGGCTGCTCATGGCTGGGTAGTTCAGATACCGCCGAAGGTCCTGACACATCCGGTTTTACCGAGAAAAACTTCTACGATGCCATTCAGAAGGATTTAAGTGGTGGGTTTTGGCAAACAGCTGTCAACAATCTTGAAGCACTTGAGGCACAATATCCCTTTGGCGACTATGCTGAACAGGCTCAGCTTGAGCTGATCTATGCCCGTTACCGATCCGGTGAACACGAAGCAGCCATTGCCGCTGCTGATCGCTTTATTCGGCTACACCCACAACACCCCAATGTAGATTACGCATACTATTTGAAAGGTTTGTCGTCCTTTAACCAAGGAAAAGGGTTTTTTGAAAAGCTACTACCAACGGACGAAACGAAACGAGACCCGGGATCAGCTCGTAACTCCGTTGCGACGTTTAACGAACTCCTGAATAGATTCCCCGAAAGCCCCTATGCCTCTGATGCCCGAAAGCGGATCGTTTACCTGCGTAATATCCTTGCCCGCCATGAAATCCATGCTGCAAATTATTATTTCCTCCGAGAAGCTTATCTTGCCGCTGCCAACCGCGGCCGATATGTCGTTGAAAATTTTCAGAAGACACCGTCCGTCCCTGATGGGTTAGCCGTTATGGCCCAGGCCTATTACCTTATGCAAATGCAAGAATTAGCCGACGATGCCGCCAAACTACTTGCCGATAACTACCCACAGCACCCTGCGTTAGATGAAGCTGGCCATTTCCAATACAAAGAAGCTACGGGGGAACTAAAACGTAGCTGGTTAAACCAAATGAGCGCCGGTCTCTACGATAAGCCGGAAGCTATTGAGTTCGACTCACGCCATATTTTTAATGAGCGCTACCGCAGAACAAATGATGAACCGGCTCTGGACAAAAGATCGTGGTCCAGCTGGATTACTTTTGGTCTCCTGGACTAAAAGCCATCAAACCAAAATAGGAACATGTGCTCCTGTTTTGGCTCAGCGATACAATTAACCGGGCATTGGATTCCCAGAACTTATCTGTTAACCATATTTGGAGAAAACTACATTATGGATATCAATGAAATTCGTTCTGAAATGAAAGTCCTACCTAAAATTGACCCCGCATTTGAAGTAGACCGCCGAATAAAATTTATTCAATCCAAACTGCTTCAATCAAATCTCACAACGCTGGTTCTCGGTATCAGCGGCGGCATCGATTCCACCACTTGCGGTAGATTGGCTCAACTCGCCGTAGAAGATCTCAATGAACAACAGCCTGACCCCGTTTATCGTTTTATTGCCGTAAGGCTACCTTATGGCATTCAAGCCGATGAGCACGATGCGCAGCTCGCACTACGTTTTATCCAGCCGTCTGAAAGCCTTGTGGTTAATGTAAAACTGGGAGCCGATGGCATCCATGAAGAAGCGCTAAGTACCTTGATCAATAACAATCTACTTCTGGCTACAGATTCCGTTATTGACTTCACTAAAGGGAATACTAAGGCCCGTACCCGTATGGCCGTTCAATATGAGGTTGCCGGACTTTTGGGCGGATTGGTCATTGGCACCGATCATTCTGCGGAAAATATCACCGGGTTTTTCACAAAGTGGGGGGATGGGGCATGCGACCTAGCACCGCTCTTTGGCTTGAGCAAACGCCAAGTTCGGCAAGTCGCTGAATTTCTGGGAGCACCCCAGCCTCTCGTTGAAAAAACACCGACTGCAGATCTGGAGTGCCTGTCCCCCCAGAAAGCCGATGAGCATGCTCTCGGAGT
>DFBC01000068.1:4244-6453 GCA_002367235.1 Cellvibrionales bacterium UBA3090 | reverse complement strand
AAAACCCAACACAAGCGACAACCCATCCCAACCCTTTACGATTAAGTCATTTCCCCCCTGAGAGCATCTGGGCTGGCAAATCATCACTTACTGATACAATTCTCAACTATAACTTTATCGCATGAAACATAAGGTACTTTTCAGATAGAATCCCCTAAGAACATAACCTAAAGGGCAGACATGCTACTGCAAGCTGATCAGGATATAACTAGCTCTGCACCCGATACACTACTGAAAGTTTACGCTTATTATCGGATCGTTCTGTCCGCTATATTACTGGTAATGTACCTAACGGGTATCGCCTTCAAAATTTTGGGTAGCGCAGACCCCGAACTGTTTCTGGGTACAACCAGCGCATACACGTCACTTTGTCTCCTCACACTGATCTACTTCCGCCTCAATTCCTCTGGGCCAAGTATTCAATTACTCTTCTTTATGCTGCTGACCGACATGGTGGCAGTCACGCTAATGATGCACGCTAGCGGAGGGCTTGAAAGTGGCCTCGGTTTTCTGATGCTGGCCATTGTCGCAGCGGGAAGTATTCTGGTGGCTGGGCGACTTGCTCTATTACTGGCAGCCACCGCCAGTATCTTTGTCATGACAGAAACCTTATCGACAATCCTGCTACTGGGTGAAAATAAGGAGAGTATATTTCCTGCCGGGATACTGGGTATTCTGTTATTTATCACAGCCCTAGTGTTTCAAATATTAACGCAGCGAATTCGCGTTGCTCAAACAATTGCCACCAAAAAAGCACTTGAAAGTGCCCAACTCCAAAAACTGAATGAGTCAATCGTTAAACGGATGCACACCGGCATTATCGTTGTAGACCACAACGACAAGATTCAGTTAATTAATGGCTCTGCTGTACAACTTTTAGGTGGCCAACAACCGGGAAAACCTCTTGGGGTTAACCAAACACTGAGGCTCATTCCCCCACTGTTTAAACAGCTCGAACGCTGGCGAACCTACCCTTGGCTAAGAACGCCAGCATTCAAAGCTAACTCGGCCTCACAAGAACTGCAGGCCAACTTTACCTCGCTACATCAGGGCACGGCCAAACAAACACTAATCTTTTTAGAAGATACCCGAACCCTGGCCCAGCATGCCCAACAGCTAAAATTATCATCACTCGGAAGGCTCACCGGCAGTATTGCCCATGAGATTCGCAACCCACTAGGTGCGATAAGTCATGCATCGCAACTATTATCTGAACAACCTTACAGCGAAGCTCAAACTAAATTGCTCGATATGATTAACCGCAATTGCATAAGGGTGAATCAAATTGTCGACAATGTACTGCAGCTATCCCGGCAAAAAACGCCCGAATTCCAAAAACTCTGGCTACGCCAATGGTTAAAAAAATTTCGCATTGAATATCTCGGTTATCAACAGCCAATGACCATCATGGAGATTGATAGCAATGGGCCGGATACCCAAATATTTTTTGATCCCAGCCACTTGACACAGATCCTGACAAACCTCGCAGATAATGGAATACGATTCAGCGAGCAATCGACTAACCAGAAATGGATCAAACTGAGCATTTCAACGGATCCCGTGTCTCATCTACCCTTTCTGGACATTTATGACAAAGGGCCGGGAGTTTCTAAAAATGACCAAGAACACATCTTCGAACCCTTTTTCACTACCTCTCATGAGGGTTCTGGCCTGGGACTTTACTTGGCGCAGGAGCTCTGTAAGGTAAACTATGCCACTCTCAATTATTTTAGTGATACATCCGAAAACAATCATTTCCGTATCGGTTTTTCTCATACGGACCGATTGTTGCCAAGGCCTCAAAAATGATAAAAAAACGTGTACTGGTTGTTGACGATGAGCCCGATATCCGAGAACTCCTATCCATCACTCTGGAGCAAATGGGACTCGAAGTTATCACTGCCGCCAAACTCACTAAAGCCCGAAAGCTACTCGACTGTGAAGAATTCGATCTTTGTCTGACCGATATGAAGATGCCAGACGGTGATGGATTGGAGCTCGTTGATTATGTGCAAGCCTGCCACCCACACCTACCGATTGCGATGATATCGGCCTATGGAAATATGGCTGTCGCAGTAGAGGCCCTGAAAAAGGGAGCATTTGATTTTATTTCCAAACCACTAGAGCTGATACGACTACGTAATATTGTTAAATCCGCACTCAAGTTGGACCAAAAAGAAATAGAGGGCAAGCCTACATCTACCCCCTT
>DFBC01000068.1:0-4150 GCA_002367235.1 Cellvibrionales bacterium UBA3090 | reverse complement strand
GCTCTGGGGCCTCGAGCCAATGGCCCATTCATTCCGGTCAACTGTGGTGCGATTCCATCAGAACTCATGGAAAGTGAATTTTTCGGCCATAAAAAAGGCAGTTTTACCGGCGCACATCAGGATAAACAAGGACTGTTTCAAGCCGCCAATGGTGGAACCCTATTACTCGATGAAGTCGCAGACCTACCCATCGAAATGCAGGTTAAGCTCCTCCGAGCCATTCAGGAAAAAAGCGTGCGCCCTGTAGGTGCCGAAGAGGAGACTCCCGTGGACGTTCGGATTCTCAGCGCCACCCATAAAAACCTAGCGAAAGAGGTACAAAACAACCAATTTCGTCAGGATTTATTCTATCGTATCAATGTGATCGAGCTGCCAGTGCCCAGCTTGCGTGACCGCAGAGAGGATATTCCACAACTCGCTGAAGCATTTCTGGAGCGATTTGCTAAAAACTCAGGCATCCCAATACCGAAACTTACCGAAGACGCCATTAAAGCCCTGCTTCAGCACAGCTTTCCCGGCAATATCCGTGAATTAGAAAATATGCTCGAAAGGGCATTTACACTCTGTGATAGCGGCAAGATTGAATCGGAAGATCTTAGGCTTCACACCCAGGCACCTTCCATGGAACAACTTCACCAACAATCAGAAAATGGTTATCAATCTAGCGGAGACTTCGGCTCCATTGATGACTATCTTGCTAATGTCGAGAAAGACATCTTAGTGGGCGCACTGGAGAGAAATCGCTGGAATAAAACCGCTACTGCCAAAGAGCTGGGGATCAGCTTTCGGCAGATACGGCATAAATTGAAAAAGTTTGATATCGAGTAAACTGCCCCTTACCAACAATAGGTATCAGTCTTTGTGCCCGTTTCAGTCTTATCGGCCTGCTCATCAATCCCCAGTGAGCCACACTTCGTATCGTCAGTCTGCCCGTTCTGCGGAACAGCCGACAAAGTATAGGCAGTTTCACCCGTGTTAGATGAAGGTTCTGTAATAGTAATTTGGTAGATACTGCCAGCGGCAGCTGCGAGAGACTGTCCCTCGCTATCAACATAATAATTGGCCGAATAACCCAAGTCTGTCAACAGGTGGGTATAGGAGCGGTTATTCAGGAAATATTGTTCCTGACGTGATGCCGCTTCTAACAATGCACTTTTACCCACCGCTCTGTTAGAACGAAGGATATATTCCCGATAATTAGGCAACGCAAGAGCCACAATAATTGCCAGAATAGCAACGACAATCATTATTTCAATTAATGTAAAGCCCTTATTTTTTGGGGTCATTTTGTTCATTACTCTCATCACCTAACAATTATTTGTCCAACACATCCACATTAATTTCCCGCCAGAAGTAGGTATTAGGCCTTTGGTCTCCCAATTTGACCTGCTGGCTTCCAGCCAAGCCAGTGTTAGGAGAAACAGCAGTAACACCTCCATCAATACCCGATGCCAAGTCTAGATATCTATCAGAAGCGGATAAGGTATCGCCCTCTACGTGGGAGTGCAGATATATGTCTGGGGAACCATCTCGAATAGCTACCTGATACAATCGACTGATACCAAGGCTGGGGGCACAGGCACCTTCGTCTTCGCCACCTTCAGGAAGATAAGTGGTAAAGTTTACATTGTTGCCAGATATTAATGGAATAGATAGGTTCTTTTCACCGGCCTCACCAAGATCGAGCCTCCAGCCATTAGCAAGATCCGCGGCACTACATTGATTAGAGCCATCTGCATCGTTGTTGCTATCGTTAAGACAGGTTGAGGTCACATCCAACAAATCGCCAATCACCCAGGGGGTACGACCATCGACACCCGTATTGGCTGTCAAATCTGCATCGGCGTAAACCTCTCTATCCTTAATTAAAAAGAACTTATTCTGAATAGTAGAGGGGGCTGACCGAGGGTGTGTACGATCACCAGAACCAATGGCTATACCATCGTAACGACCAATTGAATCTTTACCCTGCACAATACTTAGTCCATGGTAAAAGCGACGGTCATTCACAGAACCCACACTGCCACCTAATTCAGCTAACTTTGTTGCTCTCCAGTAATCTTCACGGAAATCAGTCGCATAAGCAGCAGGTGTAGCAGCATCTGCGGCGACAACCGGATCAAATTCAGGCAATTCAAAACGCCAGACATTACCGCCCGTATCGCCCACATAAACCCGATCCGTAATACCATTGCCATCGGAATCGATTGGGGTCACTGCAGCGGGAATGCTATGTATCAATTCATTATGGTGATACTCATTAGCCGACACACCACCCTCAGAGGCCCCGTATACCGCCTTCCAAATGAGCTCTCCCGTTCTGGCGTGAACCATAAACAATGCAGCACCTTCGGGGTCATGGCCAGCAGCCACCGGGTCGGTAGTAACGTCGTAGGACAGATCATCGCGGCCCACACGTCCACTGCGATCTGCAGTCCAGCCGCCATAGAGACCGCCACCAAAAATCAAAACGGGAATCGGGACATTTTCGCCATTATAGGTATTCAAAGCCCCATCTGTTTCAAACCTGACCCAGGCCTGCCTTGGGGTAGAAAAGCTCATGCCAAGCTCCTCAAAATCAGTGCCAGCACCTTCATTTGTTATTTGCCAGAGCAACCTTGGCTCATCATCTGGCGCAGATATATCTAAGCCATAGTAAGACTTTCCTCCCCGCCTTAAACCAACATATACGTAAGCCTTGTCGCAATCGAGATCCGTAACATCGGGATCCCCACCACTTTGATCATCGCCGCCTGGCGTACAGAATGAAGCATTACCGCCAGAGCCTCGCTCAATAGTGCCATCGCGATCATTATCAATCACAAAAGCAACGGGCGGCAAATCGACACCATAAGGCTTATCATCACCGACAAACGTTCGCTTGATCAGGTCTGGAATATGAGCGAGCAACTCTCGGGGCATAAACGCCCACTCCTCCACACCCGACTCATCACCAGCGCCAGCAGACGTCGTATTGCGTATTGAGTGGAGGAAGCCGTCACTAGTACCAAATAAAATCCGTACATCCTGATGAGCTTCTGTATAGCCCCCCAAAGTACCATAATTCAGGGTCAGGGGCCGGGAATGTAACGGATCCCCCATCATCCAGGGGCGGGCAGCATCTCGACCCGGGGTATAGCCATCATCAGGGTTGTCATCCCAACCAAAAACATTGATGCCCCGAGCCCACTTCAGCAAAACTTGAGTGGCTTTTTCAGCCAAGTCATCCGCAGAATCTGCTCCACTGTAGGCAACAGCGGCAAGATCCAGGATACTTTTCGCCTCTGTTTCATCTACAACATCCGCTGCATCCCTTAGACCAAGCAGTTTTTGGATCTCAGTGTCAGTATTCAATACACTCGCATCGTCGGCGTTCAAGGGTATCAGCACATTCCCCGTAGATGCCTTTCCATTCACGCTGACAGGACTGAGAAACAACTGCCGACCATCTGCATCACCTTCTATTGAAGGAGAAACATTAGCCGCCGTAGGATTAGCCGTTTTTGGGTTGTTATCTACATCAACGCGATAACCGGGTAGACGATGCCCGGCTCCACCACGGGTAATTGAATTACCATCCTTGCCACTATTATCGCTTACTGCATCGGGGTCAGGCGTGAGAACGTCTAATGCCGCTGGATCCGTCCAAAATGTGAGTGCATCTTCTTTGATCTGACCAGTTAGTTGATTAAAGGCCTCCGTTCCAGGCTCGTCCACGATCTCTATTGAGGTTGAACCATCATTTAACAGGGTCGACTCAACCTTCAGTTTTTTGACGTTTCCTGGCCATAAGGGATAGCCATCCGGATCCACCTTGAACAGCGCCATAAATATATCGGGAAGCGCCTCGGTACGGTTCTGCACGTTGACGGGAACCGAAGCCGCAGTGAATGTTGTACTTACAGAAGCGATACTACGAAACAGTGAAAGTAACTCGTCCAACAACTCCTCTGGTGAGCCACCAAGATCGATAGGGGCATCGCGACCACCACCAGCCTGCGCATAGGCAACCTGTTTTGCTTGATTTTTCTTTGATACAAAGAAGGAAGTTACATTCTGTATTCCATCAATATTCAAGCCCACATCAGTGCTGGCAACATCGAGGCTGTGCAATTTTGCCAATATTTCTGTAAATGTATTTGGCTCGTTT
>DFBC01000004.1 GCA_002367235.1 Cellvibrionales bacterium UBA3090 | reverse complement strand
ATGGTCTTCTTCACCGACGGAGACTCCGCCACTGGAGACAATACAGTCGGCTTGTTCTGCGGCTTTGCGCAGAGCCTGTTCGGTCGCGTCAACGTTGTCGGGGACAATTCCAAGATCAATGTAGTCAAACCCCAGGGCCGTTATTTGTCCTGCCAGGGTATAGCGATTTGAGTTGTAAATATGACCCGGCTGAAGTTCCGTACCGGGTTCTACCAGTTCGTCGCCGGTCGAGAGGATCGCCACTTTTAACTTTCGGTAAACGGGCACTTCGGCAATCCCCACGGAGGCCAGCAAGCCCATATCCTGAGGTTTAATACGATGGCCGCGAGACATAATCACACTGCCGCTTTTAATATCCTGGCCTTGGGGGCGGATGTTGTCGCCCGCCTTGGGTGCTGCGGGAAGTGTCACCTGATTATCTGCAGATAGTGTGTCTCCTTGAGGGGTGGTATCCCACTGGCAGTTTTCCTGCATGACCACGGTATCCGCACCCTCAGGAACCTCCGCGCCGGTAAAGATACGTGCGGCGGTGCCGGGCTGCAGAGCTTGAGGTGCAACGCCTGCAGGAATCCGTTGGCTGATGGTGAGTGTCACAGGTTCCGTGTCTTGGGTGTCGGCACTGTTAAAGGCAAACCCGTCCATAGCGCTGTTGTCTGCTGGCGGTACATCTACTGCCGATAGTTGGTCTTCAGCGAGAACGCGGCTTAAAGCCTGCTCTACAGGCACCATTTCAGTTTCATCAATGGGCAGTGCAAAGCTGAGCAGTGTCGCCAGTGCTTGTTCTACCGGTTGCAGCCCCGCCTGGTCGCAGCAGCTCATTGGCGCGACTCACAAACAGCCGTTAGTTTGACGTGGGGAATAAAGTTGCATGGCTTGGTTCGAGCATCCAGTTGTTCGCCAAGGATCTTATCCCAGGCTGTGCGACAGGCATTGGTGGAACCCGGCATACAGAAAATCAAGGTGCGATTGGATAGTCCGGCAACAGCCCGTGATTGTAGGGTGGATGTGCCGATCTCCTGATAGGAGATATGACGGAATAATTCACCAAAACCTTCTACCTGTTTATCAAATAGGGGGGCCAGTGCTTCGGGCGTGGAGTCTCGATCGGTAAATCCGGTGCCGCCTGTGGTCATAATGACCTGAACTTTCGGGTCGGCAATCCAGCGAGAAACCTCGGCCCGCAACTGGTAGATATCATCGGGGATTAACACCCGGTCAGCCAGGTTGTGCCCTGCTTCTGTGAGCCTGTCGACCAATAGTTGGCCAGAGGTGTCCTCCTCCAGAGTGCGAGTATCAGAGACAGTGAGTACCGCTATTTCCAGCGGTAGAAATTCTTTTGATGCATGTGACATAGTGTTCTCTTTCAGTGTTCGCGACGGTTTAAATTATTTGGTGGCCGATACCAGTAATGACATAACCAGTAGCCCAAATAATACAAACGACAGCATTTTCCAGAATAACAGAGTGTCTTTCTTTCCGCCCTGTTGAATATCTTCCTTGAGGAATTCCGGGTTAGGGTTCTTCAGGTCAGTTATAAATGCCCGCAAGCTGTCGTAGCGCATCTCTGGGTCGATGGCCACGGCCTTTTCCAGCGCGCGATCAAACCATATTGGAATTATATCTCGATGATTGTAGCTTGGAACGTAGCGGAGTTTGAGGAAGTCTGCATGGGTGTTACATTTTTCCAGCTTGGTACCGTAGGGTAGAAAGCCGGTGAACATTTCGTAAACCATCACGCCCAATGAGTAGATATCGCCACGTATACCCGTATTGATTCTGAACCGATAGGATGGGTCTGCGTAGTCCAGTGTCCCTAGGGCAACCTCCCGCTCCATGGGCGTAAAGATTTCGTGTATGCCCGGGGCGTAGACAGAACCGAAATCGACAATTTTTGCCTCAAAGTCAGGTGTCACCATAATATTGCTGGGCTTTAAATCCTGATGTACCGTTTCTTTTTCGTGTAGCGCCTCCATGCCCAAAGCAATTTGCTCTACCAGCTTGATCAGATCTCTTGGGCGTCTCTCAGGATTTTTTTCCATCCAGACTTCCAGTGTCTCACCTTCCACCATTTCCATCAGATAGTAGAGGAACTTGCGCTCTTTTTGGGAGGGGATTACTTTGACCACATTGGGGTGGTCGACCCGGCTACCAATCCACTCCTCCATGATGAATCGCTCAATGTAGGCAGGATCATCGCAGTAATTTTGCGAGGGTGTTTTCATCACCAGAATATCGCCAGTCTCTATATGCTTTACGCGGTAAAGCTGGCTGCGTTCACTGGCGTACATTTCTTCCAGCACTTCGTAACCATCGAGTTTGAGGCCCGGTGCCAGTTCCGGTGGAAAGGGAAGGCGGGTCAGCCGCTCATTGAGGTCCTCAATGTTTTCCAGGCCAAGCTGCTCGATGCGCAGCAGGCAACAACTCAGGTTGTCATTGCTACCGTGTTCACTGGCAGCATCGACGATGGCTTCGCAGGCGACATTGTAATCATCCGGATGTTTTTCAATCAGGGCCCGGATCTCTGATTCTGGTAGAAAATCATGGATGCCATCAGTGCTGAGGAAGAAAATATCGCCCTGATCCAGGGTGATGACACTGGCGTCCACATTCAGGCTGGTGTCCATGCCCATGGCGCGGATCAGGTAGTTCTGATCCTTGGAAATCCCTGCGGTGTGATCTCTGGTCAGTTGGGTAAATTCGCCGGTGTCGGCACTGAGCCGATAAATTCGACTGTCGCCGATATGAAAGAGGTAGGCCAGGTGAGATTTCACCACTAAAAAGCTCAGCGTGGTGATATAGCCTCGTGCTTCGTCGTGTATTTCATTGCCAAGGTTGTAGAGCTTGCGATTAAGAGGTGTGAGAATTTTTTGGACGGCGTGTTTGACGCTCCAGGTTTCAGGCGTGGTGTAATAATCTGACAACACCGTGCTGACACAGCGTTCGGCAGCTTCTTTCCCGGCCTCTGCAGTACTGACACCATCCGCGACAACCGCCACAGCGCCCTTCGTATTGAGTAGGTGATCTTCGGGAATGTAAAAGCCGACAGCATCTTCATTGACTGGTTTGATACCAGGCTTTGTGCAGACTCCGACGGTAGCGCTGAAGGCGTGGTTGAGTTCCATGTTATGCGACTCTTATTTTATCGGAACCCTAGCAAGCAATAAGGCCCGCAACAACTGTTGCGAGCTTTATTACCGCGATGAGTGAAATCAGGTGACATCGATGAGTTCAACAGTGCCATCGGGCAGGACTTCAGCCATTTTTCCAGCAGGTTCTTCAAGGAACATTACTGCCAGGAAGATTACCCCCGCCGAAGCGGCAATCAATAGGAAAAAGGTGTCGTAATCGACAAAGGATAATGCGGTCAGGTAGGTGACTGCACCCACATTTCCATAGGCCCCTGCCATACCGGCAATTTGTCCGGTCATCCGGCGCTGAACCAGTGGCACCATGGCAAATACCGCACCTTCACCGGCCTGCACGAAGAAAGAACAACACATGGTAGATATCACGGCCAGGGGTATCCACCAGCTACCATTGATTTGGCTGAGCAGGAAGTAGCCAGCGGTTAATCCTGCAATCAGAATTAACATGGTTTTGCGGCGACCAAAATGGTCACTTATCCAGCCGCCACCGGGGCGTGCTGCCAAGTTCATAAAAGCAAACCCGGAAGCGAGTAGACCGGCTTTAATGGGGTCTAGTCCGTCGAACGTTTCCAAAAAGAACAGTGGCAACATTGAGACTACGGCAAGCTCTGAACCAAAAGTAACAAAGTAAGACCAATCCAGAATGGCAACCTGTTTAAACTTGTAGCGCTGCATCTCCGGGACGCCAGCTTTCAAGTGTTCGTGGTTTACTTTCCAGATTTGACTGGCCTGGAAGAAATACAGAACAACTAATCCCAGATAAATCAGATTAACTGCCGTGGAGGTCAATAACCCCAAGTTGGAGGGAGATAGCTTCCAGGTTAATACTGCCAGTGCAAGGTACATGGGGATGTTCATTGCCAGGTAGAACCACAGATCGCCCCAGCTGGTGACTTCCAAACCACCCGATTTTTTCGGTTTGAAGTAAGTTGAGCCCTTGGGTGTGTTGCGGGCATTGATGTAGTAAAAAATACCGTAAAGCCCGGCGATGACACCGGTGAGGCCAATGGCATAGCGCCAGCCATTTTCGCCACCAAACATCAGTGCGAGAGTGGGCAGTATCATGGCCCCTGCGGCAGAGCCAAAGTTGCCCCAACCGCCGTAAATGCCCTCTGCGAGTCCGACTTGCTTGGCGGGGAACCATTCGCCCACCATGCGGATGCCGATGACAAACCCAGCACCAACAAAGCCCAGTAAAAACCGGAACAGGGCGAGTTGTTCGTAAGAGTTGGCCGTGGCGAAGAGTACACAAATGCCGCCCGAGATGATCAATAGTCCACTGTAGACATGTCGGGGGCCAAATTTGTCCACTAGGATGCCGATGATTATTCGGGCTGGAATCGTCATGGCGACGTTCAGAATCATCAGTGCCTTGACCTGCTGTCCGGTCAGGTCAAAAGCTTCCTTGATGACCGCCAGCATAGGTGCATGACTGAACCAGACGACAAAGGTCAGAAAGAACGCAAACCAGGATATATGGAGCGTTTTAATCTTTGGATCTTTAAAGTCCAGCAAATTAATTTTTGCTTCAGACATTTTGCTCTTCTCCTCGTCAGAGATGGAATCTCTGCTATCAGTAAAAATACATGCTAAATGCAGTAGTCAATAAAAGTACTACTCATCATTAATTAAAACGGCAGATTGAATTTAATAAGTTGTGGTGCACGGAGACTTGATCCAGGTCATCGTTAATTTCGGTGAATTTTTCGATGGTTCTAAAAAGTACTACTAAGGGGGTAGCGGGAGTTATTCATAAACCATATAAAAAACAGAGGGTTATGAGTTTTACGGCTTTTTTAAACTCGATGGTTTTGGCCGCTGATTATTTAGTAGTACTTCTTAAAAATTGCCGGTTATCTTGGCGCTTTCAGTAACCGTTGATATACGTCAATTGAAAAAATTGGGCTAAGTAGCAGTATTTAGGTGAGATGATTTTTTTATTTTCTCCTAATTTTAATTCGCAAGGTGTGCGCCATGAAAACAATTTTTGTCGCTCTGGATCTGGACACGAATGTAGAGACTATTCTGGATACTGCCAAAGATTTAGCCAAGCATTATGCTTCTCAACTGATATTGGCAACAGTAGAAAGAGAGCTACCGGGTACGGAAGGGGCTACCGAGGAACTAGTCAAAGACGAGATTACGGAAGCCTATGGTGATGATGTGCACGAGCTGCATAAACTGGCTCTTAGCATCTCGGAAGAAGGCCTTGAGTGTCGCGCTCTCCTGATGGAGGGAACCACCGCCGATCAGATAGTTAATGCGGCAAATGATATGGCGGCAGACTTGATTGTTCTTGGAAACCACGGCCACAACCCCATTTACGATACCCTCATTGGTAGTGCTGTTCCCGGTGTGGTTCGCATGGCAAAACAGAAAGTGCTGTTAGTGCCGGTCGAAGGTTAATTGATTGCACTTTGAGCGACACCCGGTAAATGTACCGGGTGTTTGTTTTTACCTGTCTTAACGGAAACTACTATGGAGCTTGTTTGCCCAGCAGGAAGTTTACCTGCCCTGAAGGCCGCTGTGGATAATGGGGCTGATGCGGTATATATCGGCTTCAAAGACGACACAAATGCCCGGCATTTTGCCGGTCTAAATTTCAACGACCGAAAGGCAAAATCAGCACTTGAGTATGTTCGTGCGAACAATGTGAAGCTGTTTGTCGCGATTAATACTTATCCTCAACCGCATAGTTGGTCTCGTTGGCAGGCGGCTGTGGATCAAGCCGCTGATTTACAGGCCGATGCGCTGATAATTGCCGACCTGGGAGTGTTGGATTATGCCCGGGAGCGCTATCCAAGTTTAAATCTTCATCTTTCTGTACAGGGTTCAGCGACCAATATAGAGGCGCTGGCATTTTACAAAAACAACTTTGGCATTAAGCGGGCAGTTCTGCCCAGAGTCTTATCGCTGGCCCAGGTTAAGCAGGTTGCAGCCTCTAGCCCCGTCGACTTGGAAGTCTTTGGTTTTGGTAGTCTCTGTATTATGGCTGAAGGGCGTTGCCATCTGTCTTCCTATGTTACCCCTGAGTCCCCCAATACCTGTGGGGCCTGTTCCCCGGCGAGTGCCGTTCGTTGGTCTGAGACGGATAAAGGCCGGGAATCCCGGTTAAATAATGTGCTGATTGATCGGTTTAGAGAGGGTGAAAATGCCGGGTACCCAACCCTCTGTAAGGGGCGCTTTCAAGTAGAAGGACAAACCTATCATGCACTGGAAGAACCCACCAGTTTGAACACCCTGCAGCTAATTCCACAATTAGATGATATTGGTATCAAGGCGATAAAAATTGAGGGCCGACAGCGAAGCCCTGCTTATGTCGAGCAAGTCGTTAGGGTTTGGCGAGAAGCCCTTGATAGCTACAAGAAAATTGGCAGCAACTTTGTCACCCGGGGCGAGTGGCTCGATGCACTGGCCAATGTCTCTGAGGGAAGCCAAACCACATTGGGCGCTTATTCGCGTCCCTGGCAGTAATTGCCAAATAGCGACGGAAGATATGAACATGAAATTATCACTTGGCCCCGTTCTTTATTATTGGCCTCAACGGCAGGTCGCAGATTTTTATGATCAAGCGGTCAGCTCTTCAGTGGATATTATTTATCTGGGTGAAGCGGTTTGCTCTAAGCGCCAGGAGCTTCGAACACCCGACTGGCTTGAGTTGGCCGCCGAATTGTCGGAGGCAGGAAAGGCGGTGGTTCTGTCGACCTTGTCATTGATTGAGGCTCGTTCTGAATTATCTCTATTGCGTAAAATCTGTGATAACAGTGGTTGTCTCATCGAGGCTAACGATATGGCAGCGGTTAATATACTTGCCGAAAAAAAGCTGCCCTTTGTGACGGGTTCTTCGATAAATATCTACAATGCCTATAGTCTAAAACGGCTCTATAGTTCAGGGTGCCAGCGCTGGGTTATGCCCGTGGAGCTAAATCGTACGACGCTAAAAAACATTTTGATTGATGCTGAAAAACTGGGTTTTGCCGACAAAATAGAAACGGAAGTTTTCAGTTATGGACGGCTACCCCTGGCTTACTCAGCGCGTTGTTTTACTGCTCGGGCGAAAAATCTTCCCAAAGATGACTGCCAGCTCAGGTGCCTGGAGTACCCCGATGGCATTCCTCTCGACACTCAGGAAAATCAGTCTTTATTCACCATCAATGGTATTCAGACACAATCTGGATATATCTATAACCTGCGTGATGAATATTCCACTATGGCCGAAATCGGGGTGGATGTTATGCGGATAAGCCCTACAAGTACGGATACATTTGAGGTGATCGAGCAGTTTAATCAGGTCATTCAGGAAGGGGGCGGGGCGAGTCAAATGATTGCAAGCGATATCAAAAACGATGAGTTTTGTAACGGTTACTGGTATGGCCGTCCCGGTATGGAAACTACCTAGTTTATTTGTTTTTCACGCAATTTATTTTTTATGTGGTATTTGTACGGTAGCGGGACTGCCCGTGGGAAGGATTGGCAGCAGCTGTTTCAATTAAGCCAGAGCTGCCAGTTTTCCCATGCCAGAGATCATTTGTTGCAGGGCCGAGGGCAATGTATTCAGCTCAACACTATCGAGTAAATTCTTTACGTTTAGCCCAAGTTCCGTGTCGCCTTCTATATTGAGTTCTCTTCTGAAAAACAGGGTGTCTGGATCTTCCTGGCGAGAGGCTAACAGAACAAAAGCCCTGGCTTTGCCGCTGATGGTGGCATCGGATGGGCCGTTGACCGGTAAAATGTTTAGTTGACCATTCAGGTAGCTAAGGCGCCACCCAATATCGGCATCTTGTACTGAAATTTTAAGTATTCTATTGGAAAGAAATTCGAGATCACCGTCAGCGATTGGCTCAAGTAAAAACTGTTTTAGCAGTCGTTCTAAAAGCAGTTTTTGTGGAGCGAAAGGGGCCAGTCTTAGTGCAGAAAATAGTATGGGTTCCACGTGATGGATCAACTTGGCAGGAAGTGTTGCTGAAAAAGGTACTGGTTTTTCCAAACTGAATTCTCCCGGAAAACGTTATTTAACCCTGTTTTCGACAGCCCAAACAGCCGCCTCAACTCTTGAGCGAAGGCCTAATTTTTTAAGTAGGTGTTTGACATGTACTTTAACGGTGGCTTCGACAATATTTAATTGGCGGCCGATCATTTTGTTGCTGAGTCCTTCCGCAATCATTTTGAGGATTTCCTTTTCCCGCCGGGTCAGAGAATTGAAACCATCGCCTCTATCTTTACTGGAATCATCGCGAAATGCTTTGGCGAGAACTTCGGTGAGTTCTTCGGACAAAACCATTTTCCCCGAACAGGCCTCGCGAATTCTGTCGACGAGCCTGTCCGGCTCCATGTCTTTCAGTAGGTAGCCATCAGCCCCCGCCTTGAGTGCAGAGACTACGTCATTGGTATCATCGGATACAGTAAATACCACAATGTGGCAGCTGACACCGGCATTACGCATTGCTTGCAGCGTTTCAATACCGTCCATGCCCTTCATGGTGAGATCCAGCAATACCAAGTCAGCTTCGACTTCCTGAGCAAGCTTTACGGCATCTTCACCATTACTGGCTTCGCCGATCACTTCCATATCATCTTCTAATTCAACAAGCTGACGTACACCCTTGCGTAGCAATGGGTGGTCATCAACCAGAATTAATTTATTTATGGTGTCGCTCACGATGGACCTCTTTGTCATTCTGTATCAGCTATACAGCGACCAGCAGTTTAATGCGTCACTATTTGCCATGAGTTGATCTCGCTCAGTTTTATTATATTTCAGCGAAACGCTTCCGGGGTAAATGTAAGCGCGACAGTTGTGCCGCCACTTTCTGAACTTGGACCAATTTTTAGGGAGCCACTGACCCAGTCGGCGCGCTCTTTCATGGTAGACAGTCCATAGTGGTGATCCTTGTAGGGGTTGTCGGATATCCCTACACCATTGTCGACAACTTTGAATATAACTTTATTGTCGTCACCATGCTCGCATATGAGTTCTATTCGATTGGCTTTTGAGTGTTTTGCTGCGTTGGTGATGGCTTCCCGAATAATTTGTAGTACGTGGATATCTTCATTGGGTGAGAGGGGGCAATGGCCAAGTTCATAGTTCAGTACAATATCGATATCCTCTTTCATTTTATCGAATTCATCGATGGTGGTTTTCAGTGCGAGGTATAGGGTCGGGACATCCAGTTTCAACCGGAAAGTAGTCAGCAGTTCTCTGAGGTGCTTGTAGGCGGCATCCAGGCCCTGATGAAGATCTGTCAGCCCCTCTCTCACCTTTTCTTCAGGTGCGTTGCGGTCAAATAATTTAGAAATCCGGGCTACCTGCATTTTCATGTAGGAGAGGGATTGTGCAAGCGAGTCGTGTAGCTCTCGGGCAATAATTGAGCGCTCCTCAAACAGCATGAGTCGTCGGCTCAATCCTTCCCGGTACTGGAGAGCTAAAGCAAAGGACAAGTTCTCGACAACGGATTCAACAATACGCTGTTGCCAGGGCAGTAACGCGCAGTTTTTTTCATTTCTTACATAGAGAAAACCAAAATTATCATTGGCGTCTTCGATAGGAAATGAGATTTCCCCTTCGGAATAATGCTTATTTCCCGGGCGCATAAAACAGTTTACGCAATCACCAATTTCACAGGGGTGTTGCTCCTCTGTGGGTAAGATCAGGTCGTATTGATCTTTGCTGGATTCATTTGCCAGGCAGAGTGAGAGTTGTGGAAGGTTGGTGATTTTTTTTAGTTCAGTAATGATTTCAGTCAGTGTTTGTTTGTCAATCGCCCCTTCGGATAGGCGTTGTGCCGTACTGTAGAGGAAGTCCAGCGTTTGGTTGGATTGTTGTAGTTGGGCCGTTTTTTCATTCACCAAATCTTCTAGTTTTTGGTAGTGCCGAGCCAGGCTGGCAGACATGTCATTAAACGTGCGGCATAGCAGGCCGATTTCGTTTACCGCTTCGTAATAGGTTCGGTAGGAGAAATCACCGATACTGGTATGTTCTGCGGCGCGCACCAAGTCCTTCAGTGGCTTAACCAGATTTTGGTCAGTACGCATGACGATAAAGATCAATGCAAGGAATGAAAGAAAGATGCTGAGCCCTTCGTAGATACCCAATAGCTCAATTTTATCCTCCGTGTTCTGTTGGATACTGAGTACAAGGTTGTCGATATCCTTTACGTGATGATCTACCAGCGCCAGATAGCGTGCGTTGGCTTTTGCCGCACTATCGGGATTGGTGAGTTCCCCAGCCATGAGGGGGGATAGAATCGGGACGATATTAACTTCCCAATTGTCTACGACCTGATTGTAGTTGCTCTTTATTGCCCCCTGGCCATTTTTTTCAGCGGCTCTTGAAATACTCGACTGGTAGAGTTTTGTTGAAAATAGATCGTATTCACCCGCTAACGTTTCTGCCGTTATCTCGTGCCTTTCATCACCCAATGATGCCTGCTGAAGTAACAGGGCAATTCGGTAGGATTGCATGCGCATTGACCCCGCAATATTGATGGCCTCCGCATCATGCTGGGTATTAATCGTGACCAAGATTGACACCAGCATACTGGTGAGTGCTAAAAGCCCAATGACAACCATCGGTATCAAAACCTGAATAGCTATGGATTGAGAAAACCGCAGTTTCTTGGTTGTTAGGGAGCTTGTCATTGTGTTTACCACCAAATACCTGAGTACATATATGTGTCGCTATGACGCGCCAGTAAAAAATATAACCCATTGTTTATAAAGTGTATTTATATTTTTTTGTGCTACCACCTTGGTGGTAGTAGGTGAGTATGTTCACCTGAACCCGCAATGAAGAAATTGATGCAGGTCATGTTCCATTCCCCCTCCTATTACTACATTCAACGCTCATCATTGAACCAATTAATGTCCTATGACTGCAATAAATGATCAAAAATGGTATGGCCTCGGCGTTTGTACGGTAGCTTTTTCTGCCAATTTCGCTGCTTGGACGCTATTTTCCATTCTTGGTCTTCAGATACGTGCCGACCTCAATCTAAGTGATACCGCATTTGGTGTATTGCTGGGCACGCCGATCCTCTCAGGTGCGTTTGCCAGCCTTATTTGTGGTGTATTGGCCGAGCGTTTTGGTGGACGTATCGTTTTCTTCTTACAGACAATCATTGTGGCACTGTCACTTTTCACGCTGCCTTTCGCTAAAACTTTCAATCAATTCCTGCTGTTTGGTTTGGTTCTGGGAATCTCCGGTGGTGCGTTTGCCACAGGGGTAAGCTATGTCTCCAGTTGGTTTGATCGCTCCATGCAGGGTACCGCCATGGGTATTTTTGGCGCCGGTAATGTGGGGGCAGCAATTACCAACCTTGTCGCACCAATCATCATTATCAACTATGGATGGCAGGCCGTGCCTAACTACTACGGCGTTGTCTTATTGGTCGTGGCGCTTCTTTTCTGGGTATTTACCAAGCCGGCATCCAGGGAACGCATCCAAAGGAGTGACCGTGAATCACTGGTTAATGGCCTGCGTCCCCTTAGGGATTTGAGGGTATGGCGCTTTGGCCTATATTACTATTTTGTGTTTGGTGGTTTTCTGGCGCTAACACTTTGGTTGCCTCAGTACTATGTGGGTGAGTACGGACTGGATTTAAAAACGGCCTCCTTTGTAACCCTGCTGTTCACTCTGCCCGCCGCCATTATTCGTGCTCTCGGTGGCTGGTTTGCTGACAATTTCGGCGCTCGCCGCATCAACTGGCTGGTGTTCTGGGTCTGCCTTGTTTGCTTGTTCTTTCTGTCGTACCCGCCGACCACCATGACCATTCACGGTATTCAGCGGGACTTATTTCTGGATATCCGCATATCCCTTTGGGTGTTTGTGTTGCTGACGTTTGTGGTTGGTCTGGCTATGGGTTTTGGTAAAGCCAGTATCTATCGAATTATTTATGACTACTACCCAGAAAATATGGGCGTTGTCGGTGGTGCCGTGAGCGCCATCGGGGCTCTGGGTGGTTTTTCTCTGCCAATTTTATTTGGTATTGCGGCAGATCTGACGGGTATTCGTAGCTCCTGCTTCATGTTGCTCTACGGCGTATTGGCAGGGTGCATGGTGCTGATGTTTTACGCGATCAAGCTGGACGAATTTAGGCAGCGGGTACATCAAGCCCGGGCCGATGATTTTTTAACTTTATAACATCGTAATTAAACGAGGAATAACTGCTATGGCTGATCTACAAAAATGGGATGTTGAAGATCCCGAGTTTTGGGAATCCGAAGGCAAAAAGACCGCCAATAGGAATTTATGGATTTCAATCCCCAGCCTGTTGTGCGGATTTGCCGTATGGCTCTATTGGGGCATTATTACCGTTCAGATGCTTAATCTGGGCTTCCCCTTCGCCAAATCAGAATTGTTCACGCTGATGGCGATTGCCGGCTTAACGGGTGCAACACTGCGAATACCGAGTAGTTTCTTTATTAGACTCTGTGGTGGTCGTAATACGATCTTTTTCACCACGGCACTACTTATGTTGCCAGCAGTGGGTGCGGGTATTGCCCTTCAGGATAAAAATACACCTCTGTGGGTATTCCAGATTCTGGCATTACTCTCCGGTTTCGGTGGCGGTAACTTTGCCTCCTCCATGTCCAATATCAGTTTCTTCTTTCCCAAGAAGCAGCAGGGATTGGCACTGGGCTTGAATGCCGGCTTGGGTAATTTTGGTGTAACAACTATGCAGATTCTGGTGCCGCTGGCCATGACCTTTGGTTTGTTTGGTGCACTGGGTGGTGACTCCATGACCCTGCAACAAACCTCCGGTACGCTGATTGGCAAGATTCCTGTGGGCACCGAAGCCTGGATTCAAAATGCGGGTTTTGTCTGGTTGTTGTTCCTGGTGCCGCTGGCCTTTGCCGGTTGGTTCGGAATGAATAACCTGCGTACTCAGGAAGTATCACCCGATATCCCCAGCCCCATCGGAAGTTTCTTCACTATTTCGGGAATGCTTCTGATCGGTTTTGTTACCGCTGCGATGGGTTTGTGGTTAATGCTGCCAGAGGCGGCTAATGGCTCAGGTTTTGGTGTACCCAAAGAAATTGTTCTGGTTCTGGTGATTGCCTCCACGGTGTTTGCACTGAAACTTATTCCAGGGCAAATCAAGCCAAACCTTCAGCGCCAGTTCCAGATTTTCGATAACAAGCACACTTGGGTGATGAGTGTGATTTACACCATGACCTTCGGTTCGTTTATCGGCTTTGCAGCTTCTTTCCCGCTGTCGATCAAAGTGATTTTCGGTTACCAGCATCTGATGGTTGATGGTGTGATGACCCACGATACGGTTAATGCCAATGGCCCCAGTGCGCTGATGTATGCCTGGATGGGTCCCTTTATTGGTGCCTTGATTCGCCCAGTCGGCGGTTGGATCTCCGATAAAGTAGGTGGTGCTCTGGTCACTCAGATTTGTTCGGTTGTCATGGTCGGTAGCGCCTTGGGTGTAGCCTACTACATGAAGGCA
Source organism: Cellvibrionales bacterium UBA3090 (assembly GCA_002367235.1). Taxonomy (GTDB): domain Bacteria; phylum Pseudomonadota; class Gammaproteobacteria; order Pseudomonadales; family Porticoccaceae; genus Porticoccus. The sequence goes on along the minus strand of DFBC01000004.1, from coordinate 1,262 downwards.
GCCTACGGTTCTGCGACCCCCGAACAGTTCTTCCTACCTTTCTTCATGCTCTTCCTGTTGTTGTTTGCGGCTACCGGTATTGGTAATGGTTCTACCTTCCGTACCATCGCAATGGTGTTTCCTAAAGAGCAGGCCGGGCCAGTATTGGGTTGGACTTCAGCGGTTGCCGCTTATGGTGCCTTCTACATTCCGAAGGTGCTCGGTGAGCAAATTAAGGCGACTACGCCAGAAGTTGCACTGATCGGTTTCGCCTCTTTCTACGCGGTATGTATCTTGATCAATTGGTTCTTTTACCTGCGTAAAGACGGTGAGTTTTACAACCCTTAATTTATTAGAGCATTAATGCTGGTGGGGCGCGTCCCCATCAGCCCATTTTTAAGTAGAGAGAGTAAAGCCATGAGTCATTTTCTCGATAGCTTGCAATTCTTCAAAAAGACTAAAGTTGGCGATTTCGCTGAAGGTCATGGAGAAACCCGGAATGAGAACCGGGAGTGGGAGAATAGCTACCGCCAACGTTGGCAGCACGACAAGATTGTACGTTCTACCCACGGCGTCAACTGTACGGGTTCCTGTAGCTGGAAAATTTATGTCAAAAATGGATTGATCACCTGGGAAACCCAGCAGACAGATTATCCTCGCACACGTCCAGATCTACCGAATCACGAGCCGCGTGGTTGTCCAAGGGGGGCGAGTTATTCCTGGTATATCTACAGTGCCAACCGGGTCAAGTATCCCAAAGTACGCAAGCCGTTGTTGAAATTGTGGCGTGATGCTCGCAAGCAGTTTGAAAACCCTGTGGATGCCTGGGCCTTTATTGTTGAGGACCCAATTCGAGCTGAATCCTATAAGTCCAAGCGAGGGCTGGGTGGTTTTGTTCGTTCCTCCTGGGATGAAGTCAACGAAATTATTGCAGCCGCTAATGTTTATACGGCGAAAAAACATGGCCCCGATCGAATTATTGGCTTCTCACCAATCCCTGCCATGTCGATGGTTTCTTATGCCGCAGGCTCGCGTTACCTGTCATTAATTGGCGGCGTATGCATGAGTTTCTACGATTGGTACTGCGATTTGCCACCAGCCTCACCGATGGTCTGGGGTGAGCAGACGGATGTACCAGAATCTGCCGATTGGTATAACTCGAACTACCTTATTTTGTGGGGCTCCAATGTGCCACAAACCCGTACCCCTGATGCTCACTTCTTTACTGAGGTTCGCTACAAGGGTGCTAAAGGCGTGGTCATTACACCTGACTACAGTGAAGC
>DFBC01000153.1:36974-42708 GCA_002367235.1 Cellvibrionales bacterium UBA3090 | reverse complement strand
GCAAATCTTGAGAAATATCGAGCGCAGATGGTAGAGGTGGAAAAGTTATTTGGTGCTCTTTTGGCTCAATTGCCAAGTGATACAGAAGTGCCGGGGCTTCTTGAAGATATTACGGAGATTGGTGGTGGTTCAAGTCTCAACATAACCACGATTAGCTTGCAGCCTGAGCGCGCTGCAGAATTTTATGTTGAGCTTCCTATCAAGATTGTCGCCGAGGGGGGCTATCACGATGTCGGTGCCTTTATCAGTGGGGTCGCAGGCTTGCCTCGAATTGTGACTCTGCATAATTATAGTCTGACATCGAAAGATAAAGGCGGGCTGTTGGGCTTTGAGGTCGAAGCTAGAACATACCGCTATAAGACACAGGATGATTGAGTAATGACAAAGATAATCAACTTGTTTTCTGTTGTTCTTGGTGTGGTTTTGATTTCTGGCTGTGCAGGCAAAGGGCAGCACGATGATCTTCAACGTTTTATGGCTGATACCAAAGCAAAACCTGCCGGAGAGATAGAGCCTCTGCCTGCCTTTCGCGCCTATAAAACCTTTAGTTATGGTGCTGTGGCAATGCGTAGCCCATTTGATCCACCTTTGGCTTTGGCTGTGGGTGATACGGTCACTGGCAAGGACAAGGTTCAGGCACCAGATGAAACGCGCAAGAAGGAATATTTGGAAGGGTTCAATTTTGCGGCGCTTTCAATGGTTGGCGTTTTATCAAAAAACGGTCAGGTATGGTCGCTAATTGATGATGGCAATGGTGGTATACATCGTGTCACTGTTGGCAACTATATGGGAAAAAACCACGGACGTATTACTTCGGTAACTGCAACGAAAGCAGATGTAATTGAAACTGTACCCGATGGTAAGGGAAATTGGGTTGAACGCCCGCGTACCCTGGCTTTGAATGAGAAGGACTAACAAAGATGTTTGGGGAAACTGAGATGAAAGGGTATCTGAAGAAGAGTTTATTAATACTGGCCGGCTGGGGTGCTTGCCTTGGGGCTTCTTCGCAGGTTTATGCCCAGGTGTTGCTTGAGGGTATTAGCTTTGCAACGTTGCCAGGTGCAAAGTTTGAAGTGAGGATGGCCTTTTCAGATACGCCGCCCAGTCCAGAAGGTTATACGATTGAAAACCCGGCCAGAATTGTTCTTGATCTGCCGGGTGTGGAAAGTACTTTAGAGCAGAAAAAACACGCCCTGTCATTTGAGAATGCCAGAAGTGCGGTAGTTTTAAGTACATCTGATCGCACTCGCTTGATATTGAATATGCTTGAGATGGCACCGTATGAAACGCGGACCGAAGGTAATGTTCTAACGGTTTTGGTCGGTGGAGATGGTAACGTCACTTATCAAAAGCAAGCATCAATGGTTGCTGCGACTTCAACAGCCGATAATAAAGTTAATGCGGCTGAATCGAGTATTACCGATGTCGACTTCCGGCGTGGAGAGCAGGGAGAAGGCCTGATATCTATTGAATTGTCTAATCCGTCTGCCAGTGTCGATATCTCACAGGTAGGCAGTGATATAAAATTGAGTTTTTTCCGCACTGAGTTGCCAAAGTCTCTAGACCGGCGCTTGGATGTGGTTGATTTCGCTACACCCGTGAAGGAGGTCGATGCTAGTTATAATGGTTCTACTACCGTGGTATCAGTGAGTGCTGCCGGTGAGTATGACTATATGGCGTATCAAGCGGATAACCAGTATGTCGTTAGTGTAAAACCACTAACCCAAGATGAATTGGAAGAGAAAAAGGCTAAATTTGCCTATGTAGGGGAAAAGCTCTCCCTAAATTTTCAGGATATTGAAATTAGGTCTGTGCTTCAGCTGATTGCGGACTTCACCGAACTGAACCTGGTCGCCAGTGATACAGTTTCTGGAAGTATCACTCTCCGTCTCGAAAATGTTCCATGGGATCAGGCTCTCGATATTGTCTTAAAAGCGAAAGGCTTAGATAAAAGGCAAGAAGGTAATGTGTTGTTGGTTGCTCCGGCGGTTGAAATTGCCGAGCGTGAGCGTTTGCAGGTAGAGGCCAACAAGCAGCTACAGGAGCTCGCTCCGCTACGTACCGAATTTATCAGAATAAAATATGCCGATGCGACAGAACTGTTTGAACTATTTGATGAAGACAGTAGCGGTAGCGGTGGCGGCGGTAGTGGAGACCGGACTGCGACTTCGAGTATTTTGTCTGAGCGGGGTTCCGCTATAGTAGATGACCGAACAAATACAATCATTTTGACCGATACTGAAGATAAAATTTTAGAGTTCAAGCGCTTTATTGATCAAATTGATATTCCTATCAGGCAGGTTTTGATTGAGGCGCGGATTGTTATCGCCAATACTGACTTTAGGAAGGAGATAGGTACTCGGTGGGGTATTGCTGGTACAAAAGATTCAGGGAAGGTGGGTTTCGGCGGCTCTAGAGATGTGCTGGATAGTGAGCCGGGTAGTCCTGCTGATTTTTTCCTGGCGGGTGGAACGCTTGACACCTCTGAGACATTGGCGGTAGATCTGGGGGTGGTAAATCCAACAGGAAGTTTTGCGATTGATTTAATTACAGATAATACGCTAATAGATCTTGAACTCAGTGCGCTCGAGAACGAGGGCTCTGGTGAGATTGTTTCTCAGCCAAAAGTATTGACGGGCGATAAGCAAAAAGCGGTGATCAAAACAGGTACAGAAATTCCGTACCAAGAAGCAAGTTCAAGTGGGGCCACTAATATTGAGTTTAAGGAAGCCGTTCTTAAGCTTGAGGTGACACCGCAGATTACCCCTGATGGTCGGGTTGTTATGGATTTAATTGTTGCTCAAGACTCTGTGGGTGATTTGTTGCCAACAGGGGAGCCAGTGATTGACGTGACTCAGATTGAAACCCAGGCAATAGTTGGCGATGGGCAAACGTTGGTTCTTGGAGGTCTGTTTCAGATGCAAACAGATACCCAGCAAGACAAGGTGCCTTTTTTAGGCGATGTTCCGTATTTGGGTCGCCTTTTCAGGCATGACACTAATGTGAATGAGAAACGTGAGATTCTTATCTTCATCACGCCCAAAATCATTGATGAAGCTCTTCTTGATTAATGTATAAAAATAACAATATCTTTCTTGTCGGCCCCATGGGGGCTGGCAAGACAACAATTGGTCGGTTTTTAGCAAATAGCTTGGATCTTGAGTTTGTTGATTTAGATACTGAGATTGAGCAGCGTTGTGGTGCTAATATTCCGTGGATCTTTGATGTGGAAGGTGAGGAAGGTTTCAGAAAACGTGAAGCTCAGCTTCTTGATGAGGTCACACTTAAGAAAGGTATACTCCTTGCCACTGGAGGCGGGGCGGTTCTTGCGGAGAAGAATAGAAAAATCCTTAAGGAAAGAGGTTACGTCGTATACCTAAGTGCATCTGTGGATCAACTTCTAGAAAGAACGGCGCATGATAAAAATCGTCCGTTGTTGCAGGTAGACAATCCCCGTGCTGTTATCGAGTCGCTGATCTCTGATCGTGATCCGCTATATCGAGATGTATCAGATTTAGTGGTTATGACGGAAAGAAGGCGGCCGCAGCTAGTGGCAGAAGAAATTGTCGATGAGGTTTATCATCAAATGCGCTGATGCAGCCCCTGCTTAAATTAGTTAACAATAGATATTCAACAGCAGAACTCCAACAGTAGAAGAACCATCGTGAAAACTATTAAAAAGCTCACAGTTGATTTGGGAGAGCGAAGCTATCCAATATTAATTGGTGAAGACTTGTTGCAGTCCCCAAATGTATTTTCGCCTTATATTCATGGTAAGCAGATACTCGTTGTTACTAATGAAACGATTGCGCCTTTATATTTGCAGTCGGTTGTTGATAGTTTGTTAGCTTATCAGGTAGATGTTGTCGTTTTACCGGATGGAGAAGAGTACAAGACCATCGAAACGTTGGGCGCTATCTTTGATCAGTTGTTGCTGAAATCGCACAATCGAACCACTACCCTGATTGCACTTGGTGGAGGCGTCGTTGGCGATATGACTGGGTTTGCAGCGGCCTGTTATCAGCGCGGCGTCAATTTTATTCAGGTTCCTACCACCCTTCTGTCTCAAGTGGATTCTTCTGTAGGGGGAAAAACTGCTGTAAATCATCCAAAAGGCAAAAACATGATCGGTGCCTTTTACCAGCCTCAGTGTGTTATTGCCGATACTTCAACATTAAATACTTTGGACGATAGGCAGCTGCGTGCAGGTTTGGCAGAAGTGATCAAGTATGGATTGATTGCTGATGCAGAGTTTTTTTTCTGGCTTGAAGATAATGTCGATGATTTGTTAAAGAGAAATTCGGCCGCATTGGCATATGCTATTGAATGCTCCTGTCAAAATAAAGCCAAGATTGTGAGTCAGGATGAGCGAGAAGGTGGGATTAGAGCAATACTCAACCTTGGTCATACCTTTGGGCACGCCATTGAAACGGCGCAATCCTACAAAGATTGGTTGCATGGTGAGGCCATAGCCGCTGGAATGATAATGGCTGCCGAGCTTTCTTGTGCGATGGGTTGGATTTCAAGCGAAGATGTCGATAGAACACGAGAGCTATTTCTCCGTTGTGACCTGCCTGTGACGCCACCAGCCATCATGACGCATCAAAAGTTTGTTGAATTAATGGCTGTTGATAAAAAAGTAATGGATGGGTCGCTCCGTCTTGTTCTGCTGAAAGCTATCGGGCACGCAGAAGTGACTGCCAATTTTGATCATGAGAAGTTGTCTGATATATTGAGATTTTACGATTAGGTACTATTTCAGGATAGATGCTTGTCGGTTTCTTTGCCTATAAAAGGTACTTTTTGTCCTTTAGATGTTTGTGGCGTTGGCTACTGATGTGTAAAATGTCCCTCCTTTTGCGCCTACACTCCTAGCTTTAAAGGTTTTTGGTAGTGTAACTTATTGTTTTTTATTTGTTTTTTTACCTAGAGTCTTATTATGTCGACTGGCCTCTACCGGTTAGATGAATTCAAAGATAATTGTGGTTTCGGCCTGATTGCTCATATCAAGGGGCGGGCTAGCCATCGTTTGCTGGAAACTGCAATTGAAGCATTAACCTGCATGACCCACCGGGGTGGCATTGCCGCTGATGGTAAGACGGGTGATGGCTGTGGTTTATTGTTGCAAAAGCCGGATGGCTTTATGCGCCAGATAGCGGCAGAAAACTTTTCTGTCGAACTACCTGAGTTATATGCCATTGGTTCAGTGATGTTGAGCCAAGATACAGCCTTGATCCAACACTCAAAAAAGGTGATGTCTGAAGCGTTGTCTGCTCAGGGTTTATCTGTTGTCGGTTGGCGTGAAGTGCCAACTGACAATGAATGCCTGGGTGAGATTGCACTTAAAGCCCTGCCGGTGATTGAGCAGGTGTTTGTGACTTCAGATGATCTAAATGAGCAGCAATTTAATGCTCGTTTATTTATCGCCAAACGTAAGGCTGAAATTGCCCTTGCTGAAGATCCTGCGTTCTATATTGCCAGTTTGGCTACGAATGTCGTCAGCTATAAAGGGCTGATGATGCCCGTGGATTTGCCAAAATTTTACTTGGACTTGGCAAATCCGGCGTTAGAAACAGCAATCTGTGTGTTCCACCAGCGGTTTTCTACCAATACTGCTCCACGGTGGCCCCTGGCTCAACCATTCAGAATGTTGGCGCATAACGGGGAAATCAACACGATACCCGGAAACCGTAACTGGTCTGTGGCGCGAACCCCTAAACTGGTATCGCCCTTA